>JALZGN010000171.1 GCA_030861005.1 Actinomycetota bacterium | reverse complement strand
GTCGCGCACTAGCGGCCTGTCCGGAAAGTGAACCAGGGCGCGTGGCAGGCGCCAGCTGCCGCGATCCGGCGTCCTCGGTCGTCCCGGCATGCCCGCATGTCGGCGCTCTCTGCGTCCTTGCCTCGCGCCAGCTGGCGCGTGGCATGCACCGTGGCCACGTTCCGGACACGCACCTAGAGCGTCCCCCGCAGCGCCGCGAGCCGCAGCGCGGGGACCTTCCAGGCCGCCTCGAGCACGATCGCGCGACTCATCTTCGAGCCCCCGACCTCGCGGTCGACGAAGCGTATGGGCACCTCGACCACGCGGAAGCCGGCGCGCAGCGCGCGGAAGGTCGTCTCGATCTGGAAGGCGTAGCCCTTCGACGCGACGGCGTCGAGGTCGATCGACTCGAGCACCTCCCGCCGGTAGCACTTGAAGCCCCCGGTCGGGTCGTGCACGGGCATGAGGAGCAGCCGGGTGTAGATCGAGGCGCCGCGCGAGATCAGCCGGCGCAGGGCGCCCCAGTCGCCCACGCTGCCGCCGGCGACGTAGCGGGAGCCGAGCACGACGTCCGCTCCCGCCTCCGCCGCGGCGATGAGCCTCGGCACGTCGCGCGGGTCGTGCGAGAAGTCGCAGTCCATCTCGACGACGAAGCGCGCGCCGTGCGCGAGGGCGCGTCGGAAGCCTGCGATGTAGGCCGGGCCGAGCCCATCCTTGCGCGCGCGATGGAGCACGTCGACGAAAGGCAGCTCGGCGGCGAGCGCGTCCGCGACCGCTCCCGTCCCATCCGGCGAGTTGTCGTCGATCACGAGCACGCGGTCGTCCGGGGCGAGCACGTCGTGCAGCGCGCGCACCATCGGCTCGACGTTCTCGCGCTCGTTGTACGTCGGCAGGCAGATGACGGCACGCACGTCCGTATGATCGCGGCGTGGCGGACGGGCTGCCCCGGAATGCGGACGTGGCGGCCCAGTTCGAGCTCCTCGCCGACCTGATCGAGCTCGAGGGCGGCGACGCCTTCCGGGTCACCGCTTACCGCCGCGCGGCGCAGCGGATCAAGGAGACGGCCGCGTCCGTCGCGCAGCTCGCGCTCGACGGTCGCGCGAAGGAGTTGCAGGGGATCGGGCGGACGATCGAGGCGAAGATCGTCGAGCTGGTGGACCACGGCGAGCTGTCGGCGCTCGCGAAGCGCCGCGCCGGCGTGCCGCCCGAGGTCGTCCTCTTCATGCGGCTGCCGGGACTGGGCCCGAAGACGGCTGCGCGGATCTGGCGCGAGCTCGGCATCGAGACGCTCGAGGAGCTGCGCGAGGCGGCCGAGGCGGAGCGGCTGCGCTCGCTGCCCGGTCTCGGCGCGCGCACAGAGCAGCGGATCCTGAACGCGGTCGAGGCTGCGGCAGCGCCGGCTGCGGAGCAGCGCACGCTGCTCGGCGCGGGCCTGCCCGCGCTGCTGGCCGTGGTCGAGACGCTCTCGCGACACCCCGCCGCGCTGGACGTCTCCGAGGCCGGCAGCGCGAGGCGCCGCCGCGAGACCGTTCGCGACCTCGACGTCATCGCCACGGCGAGCGATTCCGGCGTGCTGATCGACTACTTCACCCGGCTGCACTGGGTGGTCGAGGTGCTCGCGCAGGGCGACTCGAAGGCGACCGTCCTCTCCAACGACGGCCTGCGCTTCGACCTGCGCGTCGTCCCGCCGGAGAGCTTCGGCAACCTCCTGCAGCACTTCACCGGCTCCAAGGAGCACAACGTCGCGCTGCGCGAGGACGCTGTGCGCCGCGGCTTCTCCGTGTCGGAGTACGGCGTGACGATCGTCGACACCGGCGAGGTCCGGCGGCACCGGGGCGAGCGCGAGCTCTACGAGCAGCTCGGCTATGCCTACATCCCCCCGGAGCTGCGCGAGAACCGCGGCGAGCTCGAGGCCGCGCGTGCAGGCGAGCTGCCGGAGCTCGTCGAGCTCGACGACCTGCGCGGCGACCTGCACGCGCACACGACGTGGTCGGACGGCCGCGACTCGCTCGAGGCGATGGCGCAGACGGCGCGCGACCTCGGGCACGAGTACCTCGCCGTCTGCGACCACGCGCAGCGGCTGCGCGACGCACGCCTCGCCGCGCAGTGGGAGGAGATCGACGCGCTGAACGCGGTGCTCGCGCCGTTCCGCGTCGTGAAGGGGATCGAGGTGAACATCCGCCCGGACGGCTCGCTCGACGTGGCGGACGACGTGCTCTCCGAGTGCGAGTGGGTGATGGCCTCGGTGCACTCGCGCTTCGACGAGGAGGTGACGCCGCGCCTGCTCGCCGCGATGGAGCACCCCCGCGTCGACTGCATCGGGCACCTCACCGGCCGCAAGCTCAACATCCGGCCGCCGAGCGACGTCGCCGTCGAGCGCGTGATCGAGAGGGCGCTGGAGACGGGGACGTTCCTCGAGATCAACTCGCAGCCGAACCGGCTCGACCTCCGCGACAGCCACGCGAGGCTGGCCGGCGAGGCCGGCGTCCCGATCGTGGTCTCGACCGACAGCCACGAGACGGGCGCGCTGTCGTTCCTCGGGCTCGGCGTCGCACAGGCGCGGCGCGGCTGGCTCACGCGCGACCAGATCGTGAACACGCGCCCGTGGCCGGAGATCGAGCGGCTGCGCGGGTGAGCGAGTCGGACGGGCGCGAGCGCTTTCTCGAGGACGGGTGCGCCGCGCTGGAGTGGGCCGCGCGCTACCTCGAGCGTGTCGACGAGCTGCCGGTGCTCGCGCCGGTGTCGCCGGGAGACGTGCGCGCGCGGCTCCCCGCCTCGCCGCCGGAGCAGGGCGAGCCGTTTGCCGCCGTGCTGCGCGACCTGGACGACGTGATCGTCCCGGGGACGACCCACTGGAACCACCCGCGCTTCTTCGCCTACTTCGCGATCACAGGCTCGGAGCCGGGGATCCTGGCGGAGCTTCTCGCCGCCGCGTTCAACGTGAACGCGATGCTGTGGCGGACCGGCCCGGCCGCGACCGAGCTCGAGGAGCTCGTGGTCGACTGGCTGCGCCAGCTCCTCGGTCTCGCCGAAGGGTGGCACGGCCACATCGAGGACACGGCCTCGACCTCGACGCTGGCCGCGCTCGCCGCCGCGCGCGAGCTCCGGCCGGGTGGCGTCGTCCTCTGCTCGGAGCAGACGCACTCCTCCGTCGAGAAGGACGCGCGGATCCTCGGCCTCGAGCTCCGGAGGCTTCCAGTCGACGAGGAGTTTCGCCTCCGGCCGGACGCGCTCGCGACCGCTCTCGCCCGGGAGCGCGTGGCTGCGGTGGTCGCCACGGTCGGGACGACCTCGACCACCGCCGTCGACCCGGTCGCCGCGATCGCCGAGGCCTGCGCGCGGGACGGGGCGTGGCTCCACGTCGACGCCGCCTACGCGGGCTCGGCGATGGTTTGCGAGGAGCTTCGCTGGGCGTTCGAGGGCGTCGGGGGAGCCGACTCGCTCGTCGTGAACCCGCACAAGTGGCTCTTTACGCCGATGGACTGCTCCGTCTTCTACACGCGGCGTCCGAACGTTCTTCGCGATGCGTTCAGCCTGCTCCCCGAGTACCTCCGGACGAACGTCGACGACGTCACGAACCTGATGGACCTCGGTCCCGCGCTCGGCCGCCGGTTTCGCGCGCTCAAGCTCTGGACGGTCATCCGCTGCTACGGGCGCGAGGGATTGCAAGCGCTGATCCGCGAGCACGTTCGGCTCGCGCGGCTCTTCGCCTCGTGGGTCGAGGCGGAGCCGGGATGGGAGATCGCCGCCCCGTATCCCTTCTCGGTTGTCTGCTTCCGCCGTGACGCCTCCGACGAGGAGAACGAGGCGCTCATGGAGCGCGTGAACGCGACCGGCGAGGCCTACCTCTCGCACACGAAGCTGGACGGCCGCTTCGTGCTCCGGCTCGCGGTCGGAAACGCGCGGACGACCGAGGCGGACGTGGCGCACGCGTGGCAGCTCCTGCGCGAGTCGTGATCACCGCCGTCGACTACCACACCGCCGGCGAGCCGTTTCGGATCGTGACGGGCGGGGTCGACCCGATTCCCGGTCGGACGATTCTCGAAAAGCGCCGCTACGCCGCGGAGCATCTCGACTGGGTGCGCGAGCTCCTCGTCTACGAGCCGCGCGGGCACGCGGACATGTACGGCTGCTTCGTCGTCGAGCCGGAGGACGAGGACGGCGACCTGGGCGTCGTCTTCTTCCACAACGCGGGCTACTCGACGGCGTGCGGGCACGGGACGATCGCCCTCGCCACGCGAGCGGTCGAGACGGGGATGGTGGCGGCGCGCGAGCCCGAGACGGAGCTCACCCTCGACGTGCCGTCGGGCCGGCTCGCCGTGACCGTCGCCGTCACGGACGGCGCGGTCGGGCCCGTCCGCTTCCGGAACGTGCCGGCATGGGTCCTCGCCGAGGATCTCGAGGTCGACACGAGCCGTGGGCGCCTGCGAGTCGACGTCGCGTACGGCGGCGCCTTCTATGCGTCCGTGGGAGCGCACGACCTCGGTCTCGACGTCGAGCCGCGGGCCGTCCCCGCGTTAATCGAGGTCGGCCGGGAGATCAAGCGAGCCCTCGAGGCCGAGCACGAGATCGTGAACCCCGACGAGCCCGAGCTTCGCGACCTCTACGGCGTCGTCTTCTACCAGGACGAGGCCGGTTCGGGGCCGGGGCTTCGCCAGCGGAACGTGACCGTCTTCGCCGACGGCGAGGTCGACCGCTCCCCGTGCGGGAGCGGCACCTCGGCGCGCCTCGCGCTCCTCGACCGCCGTCGCGAGCTACCGCGCGGCGAGCGGCTCACACACGTGAGCGTGATCGGGAGCGAGTTCGAGGCGTACATCGTCGACGGCGCCGCCGCGGCCGGCCGCGAGGCGGTCGTGACGGAGATCGCGGGGACGGCACACCTGACCGGATACCACGAGTTCGTGCTCGAGCCCGACGACGAGCTCGGGACGGGGTTCCTGCTCCGCTAGACCTCAGCCGCTCGCGACTTCCCGGCTGACGGCGTTCGGGCCGTCGTACTCACGGTCCGGGATCCGCTCGAGCGCTTGCAAGATGTCCTCGCTCGCGCCCTGTCCGCGGGCGTGATCGATGAGGCTCTGCTTGCTCGCCGGGTAGTCGACGCCCGAGAGCGACTTCTGCACCTCGATGAAGTCCGGATTCGCCATGGCGTCGTGCTACCCGTGCCGGGGGCGGCGCGAAACGCGCTCGGCCGCTAGAGGAGCGCCAAGAGCTTCGCGAAGTCCTCGGGGCTCTTCGCGACGAGGTCGGCCGCCTCGCGAAGTGGGGCCGGGCCTTCGGCGGACGCGACCGCGACGCAGACCGCGTGCTCGAGGGTCGCCGCCGCGAGCCCGGCGAAGGCGTCGAGGTCGGTGGTGTCGTCGCCCGCGTAGAGCGCCCGCGTCGCTCCCGTGCGCGCAAGGAGGGCGCGGACCGCCGTCCCTTTATCGGCGTCGACGGGAGGGCGTATCTCGAGCACCTTGCGGCCGAAGCGCGGGACGAGGCCGGCGGCGTGCGCCCGCTCCGCGACCCGCTCGAGCGCGGCGCGGGCCGCGTCCTCGTCGAGGGCCTCGCGGTAGTGGAGCGAGAGCGAGAGGCGCTTGTCCTCGACAGGCCACGCGATCGTCTCTCGGAAGGCGGCGAGCCTCGGGGCGAACGCGTCGGCGCGCGGGTCGAGCTCGAGGCCGTGGTTTCCGACCACCTCGATTCCGTCGACCCCGAGGACGCGGCGCGCGTCGTCGCCGGTCCGACCGCTCACGCACGCGACGAGGCGGTAGCGGTCGGCCAGCCGGCGGAGCTCGGCCCTCGTCGCCTCGGGCACGGCGGCGAGCTCGGGACGTGGGACGATCGGCGCGAGGACGCCGTCGACGTCGAAGAGGAGTGCGCTTCGATCCGGTGCTTCTGCGAGCTTCCCGAGGAGAGCGGCAGCGTCCAACCCTCTTACGATACGGCCGTGGCCGAGCGCCTCCCGTCCGTCACGATCCTCGCCGGGATCGGGCTTGCGGGCGGCTTCCTGAGCGCGCTCTTCGGCGTCGGAGGCGGGATCGTCGTCGTCCCGCTCCTCATCGTCTTCGCGCGGCTCGACGCCAAGCCGGCGACCGGGACGTCGCTCGCGGCGATCGGGCTCACCGCGCTCTTCGGGGCCGTCGCCTTCTCGGCGCTTGGTGAGGTGCACTGGCGAGACGCCGCGCTCGTCGGGTTCCCCGCGATGGCCGGCACGGTCGTCGGGACGTGGCTCCAGCAGCGGGTCTCGTCCCGCGTCCTCGTTCTCCTCTTCGCTGCCTTCCTTCTCGTCGTTGCGGTGCGCCTCTTCCTCGGGTGACGACCCTCGTCGCCGCAGCTGCGCTCGGGTTCGCTGCGGGCGTCCTTTCCGGGATCTTCGGGGTCGGCGGCGGGATCCTCTTCGTCCCGACGCTCGCGCTCGTGGTCGGGCTCTCGCAGCTCGGTGCCCAGGCGACGTCGCTCGCCGCGATGATCCCCGTCGTCGCGCTCGGCGCCTGGCGCCAACACCGGTACGGGAACGTCCGCTGGCGGCTGGCGGCGATCGTCGGTGTCGCCTCGGTCGGAGGCGTCGCGGCCGGTGCGGCCCTCGCGGAGTTGCTCGCAAACGACGTGCTGCGACGGCTCTTCGCGGGCTTCCTCGTCCTCACGGCGGCGCAGCTCGCTCTCTCGTCGCGTCGGCCGTAGACGCCGCCGCTCCCGGGGGGACGGTCGACGCTTCGCACGGATAACCTCCCCTCCATGCGTGCCGGCTTCGCCTTCGGGATCGTCGGCCTGCTCGTCCTTCTCGTCGGGACGGCGCCCGCGGCTTCCGCGTCGGGCGCGGAGGGCTCCGCGCGCGCCGTCGCCCTGCGCGTCGTCGTTCCCGGCGGGCGGGAGGACCTGCTCGCCGAGGCAACCGGGCCGCCGGGAAGGGTCGCGGCCTCCGAGGGCCTCGAGTACGGAAGCGGCGCCGTCACGACGGGCGCAGTCTGGTCGCGCGCCCAGGCCTCGGGAGGGACGCGAGCGACCGCAAGCGCCCGGGCGACCGTCCGGACGATCTCGCTCTTCGCCGGCGAGATCACGGTGGGCGCGATCTCGGTCCAGGCGAGAGCGAGCGCGACCGGGAAGCGGGCGATCGCCGATCTGGGCGGCTCGTGGCTCGCCGAGGTGACGGTGCTCGGTCAGACGGTGGCGCCCGACCCGAACACGCGCGTTCCCCTCGCCGACTGGGGCTACCTGGTTCTCCTCGAGCAGTCGGTCGTCCGAAGTTCCGGCACGCGCGTCGGCCGGCGGACGGTCGCGAGCGCGCTCCACCTCCATCTGACCGCCGACCACGGCGGTCTTCCGGCCGGCGCCGACGTCATGATCGGATACGTCGAGGCGGCGGCGAGCGCGCCGCAGCCGAAGCGGACGCCAAGGCGGTCCGCCGAGGAACCGCGGCCGAGCGGACAGGGAGGCGTCCCCCTCGCGCCGCCGAGCGGGCCGTCGCGCGACCCGCAGCCGAAGCCGCCCGGCTCGCGCCCGGAGCCGCCGCCTGTGGTTCGAGATCCGCCCAAGGAGGTGAAGCCGCGGCTTACGACGGACGGCTACGTCTTCCCGGTCTACGGTCCCTCGAGCTTCACGAACGACTTCGCCGCCTCGCGGGCGATCACCGGCTGGCACCACGGGAACGACATCTTCGCCGCCGCCGCCGCTCCCGTCCTCGCGGTGACGGACGGGACGCTCTTCCTAGTCGGTTGGAACGACGTGGGCGGAAACCGCCTCTGGCTTCGGGATGACCAGGGCAACGAGTTCTACTTCGCGCACCTCTCGGCCTTCTCGCCGCTCGCCTTCGAGGGCTCACGCGTCAAGGCGGGCGACGTCGTCGGCTTCGTCGGCGCGACCGGGGACGCCGCCGGCACGCCGCCGCATCTCCACTTCGAGATCCACCCGGCGGCGCTTCTCGGCCTCGGGTACGACGGGGTCGTGAACCCCTTTCAGTACCTGCTCGCCTGGCGCCGGATCGCCGACGCGACGTTCGACTGGGGCCCGGTGGCACCGGGCGACGCGCCGGCGCCAGGACTCGTGCTCCTCGAGGCGGATGACATCTCGACCGTGAGCGGGCTCGATCCGGAGGCGCTCGCGCGCGTCATGGAGATGCCCGCCCTCTTCGGCCAAGGGGTGCCGCCCGGGCTCGTCCAGAGCGGGTAGGCGGCCCGGGTTCGCTGCTCGGCGGCCGTTATCGTTCGCGCCGTGGACGTTCGCGCCGAGCCGGGCCTCGTCGGCTACTCGCTGCCGCTCACGCGGACGGGGCGCTCGTCGCTCGTCCCGCCGCCGCCCTGGCACTACTCGGGCGACCTCCTCGTGGTCGAGTACCGGGCCGACCCGGACGCGGCCCGAGCGGTTCTCCCGCCCGAGCTCGAGCCCGGCGCAGACGATGGCGCCGCGGCCGCGATCTTCGTCGACTGGCAATCGTGCTCGGACTCGGGCGACGAGCTTCTCGACCCCGTTCGCGCCCAGTACAAGGAGTTCTTCGTCGTCCTCGCGTGCCGCTACCGCGACGAGGCGGTCACGCGGTGTCCGTTCATGTGGGTCGACAAGGGGATGCCGCTCGTCCGCGGTCTCATCCAGGGGTTCCCGAAGAAGCCGGGCTCGATCTGGATGACGCGCCCGATCACGGTCGGGCGCGCGGGGCCGCGGCTCGAGGCCGGCGGCCGGTTCGCGGCGACTCTCTCAGCCGGCGATCGGCGGCTCGCGGAGGCGACGCTCACCCTCACGGGTCTCTCCGCAGAAGGACCGACGGTGAACTCCCCGCCGCTTTGGAACACGCGCCTGTTTCCCGCCTGGGACGCCGACGACGCGCCGCTTCTCGAGCACGTGTGGGCCGGCGGACGCGACCGCGACGTCTCGGCTATCTGGGAGGGGGACGCGACGCTCGCGTTCTTCGACTCGCCGGCGGACGAGCTCGCCGAGCTCGCCCCCGTCGAGGTCGGCAAGGGCTTCTGGTTCTCGTTCGGCTACACGGTCGACGGCGGGAGACGCGTGGAGTGAGGCGAGCCCTCGACGTCCGGCCGACGAAGATCGTCGGCGTGCACCTGAGCTACCCGAGCCGCGTCGAGGAGTACGCGGCGCGCACGCCCGACGAGCCCTCGTACTTCCTGAAGCCGCCGTCGTCGCTCGCCCGGCACGGCGACGAGATCGTCCGCCCGCGCGGTTGCCGCTATCTGAACTACGAGGGCGAGGTCGCGGTCGTCGTCGCGCAGCGGATGAAGCGCGTTCGCGAGGAGGACGCGCTCTCGTGTCTGGCCGGTTACACGCCCGCGAACGACTTCGGCGTCCACGACTTCCGTCACGCCGACCGCGGCTCGATGCTGCGCGTCAAGGGTCAGGACGGGTTCTGTCCGCTCGGCCCGGACCTCGTCGACGCCGCCGACGTCGACCCCGAGAACCTGGCGCTTCGAACGTACGTGAACGGCGAGCTCGTCCAGCAGGGGAACACGGGCGAGCTCCTGTGGCCGATCGCCTACATGCTGGCCGACCTCGCGCGCCTCGTCACGCTCGAGCCGGGCGACGTCCTCCTGAGCGGGACGCCGGCGAACTCCCGCCCCGTCGACCCGGGTGACGTCGTCGAGGTCGAGGTCGAGGGAATCGGGCGGCTCTCGAACCGAATCGTCGAGGCGAAGGACGACCTCGCGCCGGTCGGCGTCATGCCGGCCGACACGCCGAACGCGCGCCACGTCGCGCTCGCCGTTCCCGAGGAGGCGGCATGACCGCGACGGCGACGGTCGCCGGCGTGGACGTTTCGCCCGGTCACTTCGTCGGCGGGCGGCGCATCTTCTCCGGGCGCACGTTTCCCGACCTCTCGCCCATCGACGAGAGCCCGCTCGCGGACGTCGCGCGCGGGGGCGCCGACACGGTGGAGGCCGCGGTCGAGGCCGCGCGCCAGGCGTTTCCCGCCTGGGCCGCCCTCGGACCCGAGGGGCGAGGCGAGTACCTCTTCCGGATCGCCGATCTGATCGAGGAGCGGGAGGAGACGCTCGCGCAGGTGGAGACGCTCGACAACGGCTCCCTCCTCGAAGCGTCGCGCCTTCGCCTCATGAAGCGCGCGGCGCGGAACTTCCGCTTCTTCGCACAGCTGGCGATCGACCTCGAGCGGCGCTCCTGGGAGGCGGACGGGACCCGCTACGAGATCCGTCGCGATCCTTCCGGCGTCGCCGCGCTTGTGACGCCCTGGAACGCGCCGCTCATGCTCGAGACGTGGAAGTGCGGTCCCGCTCTCGCCGCGGGCTGCACCGCCGTCCTGAAGCCGGCCGAGTGGGCGCCGCTCACCGCCTCGCTCCTCGCCGAGATCGCCGCGGACGCGGAGCTCCCCGCCGGCGTCCTGAACGTCGTCCAGGGCATGGGCGAGGAGGCGGGCGCGGCGCTCGTCTCGCACCCGGGGATCGCGCGGATCTCGTTCACGGGCTCGGTCGAGACGGCACAGGCGATCGCGCGCGGCGCGGCGACGAACCTGACGCCCGTTTCGTTCGAGCTCGGCGGTAAGTCGCCGTTCCTCGTCTTCGCGGACGCCGACCTCGATCGCGCCGTCGAGACGGCCACGTACCAGTACGACAACGCCGGCCAGGTCTGCCTCGCAGGCACCCGTCTTCTCGTCGCGGAGTCGATCGCCGGTGAGTTCCTCGACCGCTTCCTCGCCGCCGTCGCGGGGCTTCGCCTCGGCGACCCGCGCGACCCGGAGACCGACATCGGCCCCCTGATCACCCGCGAGCACCTCACGCGCGTCGAGGGCTACGTCGAGCGCGCGCTCGGCGAGGGGGCGCAGCTCGTCTTCGGCGGACGCGTCTCGCCCGAGCTTGGCGGCCTCTACTACGAGCCGACGCTCTTCACCCACGTTCGTCAGGAGATGGAGATCGTCCAGCGCGAGGTGTTCGGCCCCGTCCTCACGCTCCAGACCTTCGCCGACGAGGACGAGGCGGTCGAGTTCGCGAACGGGACCGAGTACGGATTGGCCGCGACCGTCTTCACCCGGGACGAGGAGCGGGCGGAGCGGCTCGGCGGGCGGCTCGTTGCGGGGACGACCTGGGTCAACTGCTTCTACGCGCGCGACCTCGCGGCGCCGTTCGGCGGCGCGAAGCGTTCCGGCATCGGGCGGGAGGGCGGCGAGTGGAGCTTCGACTTCTACGCGGACGTGAAGACCGTGGCGAGGAGGGTGCGCTGATGGCGACGGAGACGACCGAGACGACGGGCGCGCGGACGGGCGAGCAGTTTCTCGCGGGCCTCCGAAGCGAGGAGCGCGAGATCTGGCTCGAGGGCGACAAGGTGACCGACCCGTCGGCGCACCCGAAGCTCGCCGGGGCGGCGCGCTCGCTCGCCGACCTCTTCGACCTCCAGCACGACCATCCCGACACGTTCCTCATGGAGAGCCCGGACACCGGCCGCCCCGTGAACGTGACCCACGTCCAGCCGAAGAGCCGCGACGACCTCGAGCGGCGCCGGGCGGCCTCCAAGCGGATCGCGGACGAGACGGTCGGGATGATGGGGCGGACGCCCGACTACCTGAACTACACGTTCGCCTGCTTCGCGGCCCGGGCCGACGTGTGGGCCCGGTACGGAAACGAGGAGGGGGCGCGGAACATCGTCGAGTACCAGCGCCGGATGCGCGACAACGATCTCGCGCTTACGCACACGCTCATCAACCCTCAGGTCGATCGCTCGCTCCCGGAAGCGGAGCAGGCGGCGGGCGAGGTCTCGCTCCACAAGGTGGAAGACACCGAGAACGGGATCCTCGTTCGGGGGGCGCGGATGCTCGCGACCCTCGCGCCCTTCGCCGACGAGCTCGCCGTCTACCCGGGAACCGATCTCCGGCCCCAGGACGCGAGGTACGCGATCTGCTTCGCCGTCCCGATCGCGACTCCCGGCCTCAAGTTCATCTGCCGCGACTCGTTCTCCGTGCAGCGGGATCCGTGGGACTACCCGCTCTCGTCTCGCTTCGACGAGATGGACGCCGTCGCCGTGTTCGACGACGTCGAGGTGCCCCGAGACAGGGTCTTCCTCGACGGCGACCCCCAGCTCTACACGGAGGTCATCACCGATACGCACTGGCGCGCGCACATCATCCACCAGGCGATGACGCGGGCGTGGGCGAAGCTCGAGTTCGCGTTCGGGCTCGGCCACGCGCTCGCCGAGCTGACCGGAGTCAACCGGTTCGACCACGTCCAGGAGAAGCTGGGGGAGATCTGGTCGATGCTCGAGATGACGCGAGCGGGCATCGTCGCCGCCGAGGCGGGCTCGTTCCGGGCGGACGGCGACGGAGTCGACGACTGGGTCCCTGACGAGCGCTCCTTCGTCGCCCTTCGCGGCCTCGTGCCGAAGTGGATCCCGCGCGCCATGGAGCTCCTCCAGCTCGTGGGCGGCGGCGGGTTCATGGCCACCCCGGCGAAGGCGGACTGGGAGAACGACGCGATCCGGCCCCACATCGAGCGCTACTTCCAAGCGAGGAGCGCGGGCGCCGAGCGGCGAATTCGGACCTTCCGACTCGCGTGGGACTTCGTCGGCTCGTCTCTCGCCGGGCGAGGCGAGCTCTACGAGCGCTTCTACCTGCAGGACTCGTTCCGCATGACCGCGCTCGCCTACGTGCTCGCGGACAAGCAGCACGCGACGGAGCTCGTCGAGCGGTTCCTTCGCGACTGAGCGGCGGATGAAGCCGGACCTCGTCGGCATCCATCACGTCGGTTTGCGGGTGTTCGACCTCGACGAGGCGATCGAGCGGTGGTCGCGCCAGTTCGGCTTCACGCTCCGCGAGCGCTACGACGACCGCGCCTACCTCCGCTGTGCCTTCGAGGACTACTCGCTCGAGCTCGTCGCCTCGGGCGAGCGACCTGGGTTCGACCACGCCGGGTGGGAACTCGCTCCCGGCGCCTCCGTGCGTGAGCTCGACGTAGACGGCGAGCTCGTCGCCCGCCCTGGGCGCCCCGCCTCGCTCGCCCTCGCCGACCCCGACGGCTACGGCGTCGAGCTCGTCGAGTCGACCGACCGCGAGAGCGAGTTTCCGGACGTCGCGCGCCTCTCGAGCGAGCTGCTCGGATTCCACGCGCGCAAGCTCGGCCACGTGAACGTCCTCTCCGAGGACGTCGAACGGCTGTCGAGCTTCTACGTCGAGGAGCTCGGCTTTCGCCTGACCGACCGGCTCGGCGCCGAGGGGATCTGGCTCCACCTGAACGCGGACCACCACGTCCACGCGATGCTCGAGAAGTCGCCCTCGCACTTCCATCACTTCGCGCTCGAGCTCGTCGACTTCGGCGAGATGCGCGTCGCGCTCGACCACCTGGCCAAGCACGGCCGCTGGGTCGTTTGGGGGCCCGGCCGCCACGGCGTCGCGGCGAGCCTCTTCGCCTACGTTCGCGTGCCGGAGGAGAACCTGATCGTCGAGCTCTATGCCGACATGGAGCAGCTTCGGCCGGGCCACCGCCCGCGCGACTGGGAGGACACCCCCCAATCCTCGAACGTCTGGGGAACGCTCCCGCCGCGCACGTACTTCCGCTTCGATCCGGAGGCGATCGAGGAGGAGCGCGGCCAGCTCCAGGCGCTCGGGCGCGTCCCCGGCTAGTCATGCGCTCGCGGGCGGCGACGCGCCTTCGCGACGTTCCCCGCTAGCCGATCAGCCGTCGCGAAGGATCGTGACCGTGCCCGCGTCGCCGTCGACGGCGACGCGGGCCCCCTCCGGCACGGTTTCCGTCGCGACCTCCGCCCCGACGACGGCGGGAACCGAGTACTCCCGCGCGACGACGGCGGCGTGGGAGAGGATTCCGCCCGTGTCGGTCACGAGCCCGGCGATCGAGCCGAAGAGCGGCGTCCACGCAGGTGTCGTCGTCGTGCAGACGAGGATGTCGCCTGCCTGTACGCGCGCGAAGTCGTCGAGGCCCCGCACGACGCGCGCCGGTC
>JALZGN010000168.1 GCA_030861005.1 Actinomycetota bacterium | reverse complement strand
GAACGGCGCGGTCGCCGCGACCGCGAGCTCCATCGCTACCCGGCGAAGGGCTGCGGTCGGAGCTCGGCGAGGGCGCGGCGCCGGGCTTCGGGCGTCGTCCGGTCGATCGTCAGGACGCCGTCCAGGTGGTCGAGCTCGTGCTGGATAACCCGCGCCTCCAGCCCTTCCGCCTCGACGCTGATGGGCTCTCCCGTCGCCGAGACGGCCTCGACCCTCACTCGCGTCGGACGCTCGACCGGAACGACGACCGACGCCGCGGAGAGCGAGAGGCATCCCTCGTCCGCCGTCTGGCGATCCTCCGACTCGTCGGCGAGGCGCGGGTTGACGACCGCGACGATCGGCGCCTCCTCATCGGTTTGGTAGACGAAGACCCGCTGCAGGATCCCGATCTGCGACGCGGCCAGGCCGACGCCGCGAGCCTCCCGCATCAGGCGGCCCATTCGGTCGACGAGCGACTCCAGGGCGACGTCGAAGACCTCCACCTCGTTGGCCTTCAGACGGAGAACGGGATCGGGATACTGACGTACCTGCGCAAGGGCGAGCCGGCGGACCGCCTCGCGCTCGGCGTCGAGCTTCTCGTCGCGGACCTCGCCCTCCACCTCGCCCACTTTCTGAGTGTAAGTCCGGCTCTCTCAGAACGCCTGCGGGTCAACGTCGACGACGGCGGTGAGACCGTCGCGCCGCATCGCCGGCGCCGCCGCCACAAGCAGCCGACCCGCCGGACCGGCGACCGAGCGGGGGTTCTCCGTCTTCACGAGGAGCTGGGCGCGGTGGCGACCGCGCAGGCGAAGGAGCGGTGCAGGGCCGAGGAGCTCGACCGCGGTTCTCTCCGAAAGCTCGGCGCGGAGCTCTGCCAGCACCCGCATGGGCGCGTCGGCGGACGGGCCCGAGACGACGATGCTGACGAGGTGGCGAAAGGGCGGGTACGCGAGGAGCTTGCGGCGCTCGAGCTCGCCGGCGAGGAACTCCTCGACGGCATGCCGGGCGGCGAGCGCGATGGGGCGGGCGTCGGGCTGGTGGGTCTGCACGAGGACCCGCCCCGGCGCGTCCCGGCCGCTTCGCCCCGCGAGCTGGGTGACGAGCTGGAACGTCCGTTCCTCCGCCCGAAAGTCGGGCAGCGCGAGGCCGGAGTCGGCGTCGACGACGGCGGCGAGCGCGACGCCCGGGAAGTGGTGTCCCTTGGCGACCATCTGCGTTCCGAGAAGGACGGCCCGGTCGGCGGCGGCGAAGCGGGCGAGGACATCGGCGAGCCGCGTCGGTGTCGTCACCGTGTCGGCGTCGAGGCGAAGCAGCTCGAGCTCCGGGATGCGCGCTCGGAGCTCGGCCTCGAGCCGTTCCGTCCCCGCGCCGAGGCGGGCGAGCTCCGGCGAGCCGCAGGAGGGGCAACGAGTCGGCGCGGCGTGCGCGAGACCGCAGTGGTGGCAGTGGAGGCGTCGGTCGGCATGGAGGGTGAGCGCGACGTCGCACCTCTCGCAGCGCGGCGTGAGGCCGCAGGCGCGGCAGTGGAGGGCGGGCGCGACGCCACGGCGGTTGAGGAGGAGGACGGCCTTGCTGCCCGCGTCGGCGACGGCGCCGAGCTCGGCGAGGAGCGGTGCCGAGAGGGGATAGCCCGGCTCTCGACGAAGATCGACGATCCGTACTGGCGGAAGCTCGCGGTCGAGCCGGCCGCCGAGCTCGAGCCGTTCGAGCTTCGCCCAGCTCTCGACCCGCGGCGTCGCGCTCCCATAGACGACGACCGCGTCTTCGAGCGCGCCGCGCTTCGCCGCGACCGTGCGCGCGTCGTAGCGCGGATCCGAGTCCTGCTTGTACGACGGGTCGTGCTCCTCGTCGATGCAGATGAGGCCCAGCCGCTCGACCGGCGCGAAGATCGCCGACCGCGCCCCGACGACGATACGCGCCTCGCCGCTTCGGATCCGCTCCCGCTCGTCGCGTCGCTCGGCCTCCGTAAGACGCGAGTGGAGGATGGCCACGCGCTCGCCGAAGCGGGCGCGGAAGCGACCTCCCGCCTGCGGCGTCAACGCGATCTCGGGGACGAGGAGGATCGCGCCCAGGCCGCGCGCGAGCGTCTCCTCGCAGGCACGCAGGTACACCTCCGTCTTGCCGCTCCCCGTCGCGCCGTAGAGGAGGAGGTGACCCGCGCGCCCGAGCGAGCCGACGATCCGCACGAGCGCTGCCTGCTGCCGCTCGGTGAGCTCGCTCGGCCGCTCCTCGGCGGCCAGCTCGTCGCGGCGCTCGCGACGGCGTGCGCCCTCCCTCCGCGCCCGCGCCGGC
>JALZGN010000163.1 GCA_030861005.1 Actinomycetota bacterium | reverse complement strand
CGCGAGGAGTTCGAGAGCGCCGAGACGCCCGTCGACCGCGCTGAGCCGGGCGGGGAGAGCGTCGAGGAGCGGCGGCGGCGCGTTCACGGCCGGGCGCGCGCGGCGGCGGACGAGATGCGGGCCGCCGACGACCCTGGCGGATGATCCGCCGGCGCTCGGCTCTCCCGACGCGCGGGAAGTGAGGATCTTCGTCATCGGGGCCGGGCAGGTCGGGTCGACGATCGTCGAGGCGCTCCAGGACGAGCACGAGTTGACCATCATCGACAGCGACCGCGACCGGCTCGAGGCCCTCGAGCAGCGCTGGGACGTGGTGACGCACCACGGCGACGGCGCGAGCCGGCGCGAGCTGAAGGACGCCGGCGTCGAGTGGGCCGCGCTCTGCATCGCCTGCACGTCGCGCGACGAGGTCAACATCATCTCGGCGATCTTCGCCAAGAGCCTGTCGCCCGAGGCCAAGACGGTGGTCCGCACCGGAAACGTCGAGTACCTCGAGCTGTGGCGGGAGCGCCAGCTCGACTTCGACCACATGGTCTCATCCGAGGAGGAGACGGCGCACGCGGTCCTGCGGACGATCGGGCTCCCGGCCGCGAAGCAGACGGACGTCTTCGCCGACGGCCGCGTGCAGATCATCGAGCTCGACGTCGAGCCGGGGAAGGGCCGCGAGGGGGTGATCGGGCTACCCCTGCGCGAGGCGCGGGTCCCAGCCGAGTCCCGGGTCGCGGGCATCATCCGGCGCGGCGAACAGATCCTGCCGCGCGGGGAGGAGTCAATCCTCGCGGGGGACCGGATCATCGTCATCGGCTCGCCGGCCGCGGTGCGGGAGTGGAGCGCGATCGTCGCCGGCGACGAGCTTCCGGTGGACGACGTCGTCATCTTCGGCGGCGGGCGGACGGGCGTAGCGACCGCCAGGGTCCTGCTCGAGCAGGGGATTCGCGTCCGCGTCGTCGAGGCGGACCGCGAGCGTGCGCGCGCGGTGGACGAGAAGGTGCCGGGAGCGAGAGTCTTCCACGCGACGGGGATCGACCCGCAGTTCCTCACGGAGGAGCGGATCGGCCGCGTGGAGGCGGCCGTGTTCGCGATGCGCGACGACGCCAGAAACCTCTACGCGGCGACGCTCGCGAAGCTCCACGGCGTCGGGCTCACGATCGGCGTCGCGCACGAGGCGATCTCGATGGACGTCTTCGACCGCGCCGGCGTCGACGTGGCGCTCAACCCGCGCCTGCTCACCGCCGAGGAGATGGTCCGCTTCGCGCACGATCCCCGCACGCAGCAGGTCGCGATGCTCGAGGGCGACCGCTACGAAGTTCTCGACATCACCGTCCGCCCCCAGAGCCGCCTCGTGCGGACGCCGTTCAAGAACCTCCCGATGACGGGGACTCTCATCGGCGCGATCGTCCGCAACGGCGAGGTCATCTTTCCTCACGGAGCCGACATCCTCGAGCCGGGAGACCGCGTCATCCTCTTCACGGCGTCGTCGCGCGTGCCGGAGGTCGAGCGGGCGCTTTGATCGCGGCCGGGCGGGTCAGGCGGCGCTGGGGCCGCTCCCTCACAGTCGACGTTGGCGCAGCGCTCGGGCTCGTCGGGGCACTGCTCCTCTACCTCAGCCCCGCCTTCCTCGTCCCCGCGGCGGTCGCCATCGGATACTCCGAGACTGTATGGCCGTTCCTCGCCGCCGGGGCAATCTGCGCCGGCGGGGGTTGGGCGCTCGAGCGCGCGGCGGGAAGGCCGGAGGCTGTCGGCGCACGCGAGGGCTTCCTCGTCGTCTCCCTGACGTGGCTCCTTGCGGCCGCCGTCGGCGCGCTCCCGTACGTGTTCGCCGGCGGCGAGCAGCTCGGCAGCCCGGTGAACGCGTACTTCGAGTCCATGTCGGGGTTCACGACGACGGGGGCAAGCGTCATCACGGACTTCGACGCCGTCTCCCACTCGCTCTTCATCTGGCGCCAGTTCACGCAGTGGCTCGGAGGCATGGGAATCATCGTGCTCGCCCTCACCGTCCTCCCGCGCCTGCGCGTCGGGGGCCGCCAGCTCCTCGAGCACGAGCTTCCGGGCCCCGAGTTCGAGCGCCTGGCGTCGTCGATCCGCGCGACGGCGAGGCGCCTGTGGCTCCTCTACGTCGCCTTGACGGCGTTCGAGGCGCTCCTGCTGGCGGTTCTGGGGTGGACGGGCATGGACGAGCGGATGAGCCCCTTCGAAGCGGTCGCGCACGCGCTTACGACCATGCCGACGGGCGGCTTCTCCACGGAGGCCCGCTCGATCGAGGCGTTCGGCGCCGCCAGCCAGTGGACGATCGCGGCGTTCATGATCCTCGCGGGAGCAAACTTCGCCCTTACGTATCGCGCCCTCGTCCGCCGTCAGCCCGGCGTGCTCCTGCGCGACGAGGAGCTCCGCGCCTACCTCGGTCTCCTTCTGCTCGGCGCGCTCGTCCTCTTCGCCGAGCTCGCGAGCGAGGGTCTGTTCGCGGGGGAGGCTGCGATCCGGCACGCGCTCTTCCAGGCCGCCTCGATCATGACGACGACCGGCTACGCCAGCACGGACTTCGCGCAGTGGACCCCGCTCGCGGTGATGGCGCTCGTCGCGCTGATGCTCGTGGGGGGCTCGGCCGGGTCGACGGCCGGGTCGATCAAGGTCGTCCGCCTTCAGCTGACTCGCAGGCTCCTCCGCCGCGAGCTCGATCAGACGCTCCACCCGCACGTCGTCTCCTCCGTCCGGCTGAACGGTCGCGTGGTCGAAGAGCGGACGCTGCGCGCGATCCTGACGTTCGTCCTCCTCTACCTCGTGCTCTTCGTGCTCGGCTCCCTGGGGATCGTCGTCGACGCAGCGCGGGCGGGGGTCGACGTCACCCCTTTCGACGGCGTGGCCGCGGCTGCGACGACGCTCGGCAACGTCGGGCCAGCTCTCGG
>JALZGN010000162.1 GCA_030861005.1 Actinomycetota bacterium | reverse complement strand
AGTCGCTGCTGAGCGTCCCGATCCACGGCGCACGCGACGACGAGCGACCCGGCGCCGTGCTCGTCTTCTTCGCCGAGCCTCGCCGCTTCACGGACGACGAGCTCGAGGTCGCGCACCATCTCGCCGGTGCAGCCGAGGGCGCGCTCGAGCGGAGTGGCGTCTACGAGGAGGAGCGGACGGCGCGCTCGCTCGCCCAGCAGCTGTCGCGCACGAGCAGCCTCCTGGCGACGGAGCTCGACCCCGCCGCGGTGCTCGACGAGGTCGTCCGGCAGGCGCCGCGTCTGGTCGCCGTCGAGGCGTGCGCCATCCGCGTGCTCGACGGCGACGAGCTCGTGGTCAGCGTCACGGAGGGCCCCGGCACCGACGCCGCCCTCGGCGCGCGCTCGCCCGCGACGGGTTGGCTGTCGGGCGACGTGGTGCAGTCGCGGGAGCGCGTCGCCGTCGAAGATGCTGCCCTCGACGACCGCCTGCTGGCGGCAGACCCGCTGCTCGCCGGCGGGTACCGCGCGTACCTCGGCGTGCCGCTCGCCGCTCCCGAGGGGGCGCTGCACGGAGTGCTCGCCGTCTACGCGTCCCGGCCGAAGGAGTGGCGAAACGAGGAGATCGAGGCGCTGCGGGCGCTCGCCGGGACCGCCTCCGCGGCCCTCTCCAGTGCGGAGCTCTACCAGCGAGTGGCCCTCGAGAAGGAGCGCAGCGTCGCCATCCTGGCCAACATCGCGGACGGCATCGTCGCCGTCGACCGCGGGGGGAGCATCGTCCTTTGGAACTCGACGGCGGAGCAGATCACGGGAGTCCCGGCGCCGGAGGCGCTCGGGCGACGCATCGGCGACGTCCTGCAGCGCGATCTCGGGAGCGAGGACGGAGCGGCGGCGGGCGAGCGCGAGATCGCGATCGTGCGCGGCGGGAACGAGGTCTGGCTCTCCGTGACCGAGGCGGTCATGCACGACGCCGCGGGCGGCGTCGTCGGTCGGATCTTCGCCTTCCGCGACGTCTCCGGGGAACGTGCGGTCGAGCAGATGAAGTCCGACTTCGTCGCCACCGTCTCGCACGAGCTCCGGACGCCGTTGACCTCGATCTACGGATTCGCGGAGACGCTGCGTCGTCGCGACGTCGGATTCGGCGAGAGCGAGCGCGAGACGTTCCTCGGCTACATCGCCTCGGAGTCGGAGCGCCTGATCCAGATCGTCGACGACCTCCTGAGCGTCGCGCGGCTCGACGCGGGCACGCTCGGGCTCGCGCTCGCTCCCACGGACGTCGCGGACGTCGTCCGTGAGACGGTCGAGCGCTTCACCGGCGAGGGCGAGGCGCGGCACCGCTTCGTCCTCGACCTTCCGGACGCCGCTCTCGTCGCGGACGCCGACCGCGCCAGGCTCGGCGAGGTCGTGCACCACCTGGTCGACAACGCGGTCAAGTATTCGTCCGAAGGCGGGACGATCGTCGTCTCCGCGCGTCGGACGGCGGACGCGGTCCAAGTCCGCGTCGTCGACGAGGGCGCCGGCATCCCGCTCGCCGAGCGCCAGCGGATCTTCACCAAGTTCTTCCGCGGGGATACGGGCGGGCAGGCGCCCGCCCACGGGACGGGCATCGGCCTCTTCCTGGCGCGCGGCCTCCTCGCCGGGATGAACGGGCGCATCTGGGTCGAGTCGAGCGAAGGCCGGGGATCGGCGTTCGTCTTCGAGCTTCCGGTCTCGAACGCGGCGCGTGCGGGTATGGAGGGAGTGGAGACCGAAGACGCGGTCTCGCATCGCTCAGACGACACATAGCACCCATCCTTGGCAACGGTTCTCGTCATCGACGACGAGGCGCCGATCCGGTTGCTCTGCCGGGTCAACCTCGAGGCGGAGGGCTTGGACGTCCTCGAGGCGCCCGACGGCCGGGCGGGACTCGACCTCGCTCGCAGCCGAGCGCCCGACGCGATCCTCCTCGACGTCATGATGCCGGGCCTGGATGGATGGACGGTCGCGGAGGAGCTTCTCCGGGACGAGCGCACGCGGTCGATCCCGATCGTCTTCCTGACGGCACGCGCCGACGTGCGCGACCGCGCCCGCGGAATCGACCTCGGCGGCCTGGACTACGTCACGAAGCCGTTCAACCCGATCGAGCTCGCCCCGCTCGTTCGCGAGGCGATTGTGGCGGCGGAGCGAGGCGAGCGCGAGGCGGTCCGCTCCGAGAAGATCGCCGCGCTCCGCGGCCTCTTCGAGAGCGGCTAGCGCGCCGAGCGGACGCGGAGGACGACGACGATGGCGTCCGAATAGCCACGGTAGGGGCCGCGGACGGCGCCGACACCGGCGCGGCGGGCCGCCCGCCAGACAAGCGTCCGGCAGTGTGCCGGGCTCGTCAACCACATCCGCACGATCCGGCGCGGCCTTACCGCGCCCGTGGTCGCCCAGGCAAGGTTCTCGCGCGTGCCGGGACCGATGGCGGCGTGGTCGAACGCGTCCGTGCGAAGCAGCCGGGCCGCGTAGCGGTGAGCGCTCCTCTGGAGCGGCGACGCGAACCGAACCGGGGGGAGGCTCCGGGCGGCGCGCGCCTCGTTCACCGTGTGGAGGATCCCTCGCTCGATCCCGGTCGCGCGAGTCGCCGAGGCGGCCGGTGGGGCGAGGGAGGCGAGGAGCGAGAGAATGGCGGCGGTCGCGACGAGCCCGCGGCGCATCGCGGCACCGTACCGTCATTCTCGCCGGTATGTCGTGACAACTGTCCTGTGCGGAGCGACGGAACGCGCCCCGCCCGCGACGACGCAAGGACTGTGCAAGGAGGCCGCAAAGCGGCTGCAAAGAGGTTCGCTTCGCTTGGGGTCGGTGCTACGTTTCTCGCACACGACGGAGGGGGGTCTGCGGGTGAGAGGCACGGTGGCCGGAACGCGTTCGAGAACCGCTGCGAAGCTCGCCTTGGGCGCGGTGCTCGTCGTCGTCGGGCTCTTCGGTGGCGCCTCCGACGCCTCGGCTCAGTTTCTCCCGCAAGCGACCCCGGGTGACTACTGTGCCGACCGATCCCCAGGCGGCCTAATCCCCGCGCGGTCGCGCGCGTACATCTACCTCCACGTCTCGCCTTCGGGGTCCGGATCGGTCACCGCCAGGCTCTGGCACCAGTACGGCTTGACGGAGTGCGTCCGGACGCCGTCGCCGACCTGCCCTCCGAACTGCACAATCGAGGTTCAGACCGTCTGCGAATACCACTGCCAGCACAACCACATCCCGCCGTATCCGTGGACGGTCCAGCTCATCGGGACGCCGAGCTCTGGAAACTACCTTCACGCTTGGTCGGGCAAGTGTGAGCCGATCGCCGCTGCCCCTCGCTCGAGCTGCATCGTGCGAATGAACATCGACCAAGCGGTCACGGCGTTGTTCGGTAATCAGCCTGACACGGCGCCTCCATCCGTCCCGGTGCTGAGCGCGACCGCCGGGCGGTACGACGTCACGCTTACCTGGACCCGCTCGACGGACAACTTCTGGCTCGGCGGGTACGACATCTTCAAGGACGGGACCCGCATCGCTCGCGTGACGGGCGGGACGACGAGCTTCAGGGTCACGAATCTCCTCTGCCGCACGACGTACCAATTCTCGGTGGAGGCGTTCGACACCGTAAAGGGTGCTGCGAGCAACACGGTCACGGTGACGACGGGCGCCTGCTCGGTGGCGGTCGCCCCCCGGCCGAACACGGTGATCCACGTGGCGCGGGTTCGGCGCCACACGGCGTACTTCCACTGGGGCTACACGGGGAGCGTTCGCCCGACGAAGTACCAATGCAAGCTCGACCGCCACCGCTGGAGGAGGTGCCGACCGGGCAAGACGTATCGGGACCTGCGGCGGGGCCGGCACCGCTTCGCCGTCCGGGCCGGGAACGCGAACGGGTGGGACCGGACGCCCGCGACGCGGCGCTTCCGGATCCGGTAGACCGCGCGCGGAGGTCCGTACTCGCCCCTCGGAGGGCGGCCGATCGAGCTACGCTTCCCGCCGCGGGACGTGGCGCAGCCTGGTAGCGCGCCTGCTTTGGGAGCAGGAGGTCGCGAGTTCGAATCTCGCCGTCCCGACTGAAGCTCTGCCTGCCGTGCGCCGTGGCGGAAAGGTCACTCTCTCCCGGCTCCTCACCGGCCGACCAGGTCTTTGAAGGAAGGCTCGTCGCGAATCGGGTCGAAGTCCGAATCGTCCTTCGCGTAGGTGCGACACTGCTCCGACAACTCGATCGCATGCCGTAGGTGCCCGATCGCGTCGGTCGTCCGGCCGGCGAGGCTCTCGCAGCAGGCGAGGTTGTAGAAGAGCTCGGCGTACTGGGGATGGGCTTCGATCAACTCGCGCCCGCGGTCGGCCGCCTCGGCGTACTCGCCGGCCTCGTAGAGGGGTCTCAGTGGGGCCCAAATCTCCCAGCCGACGGGCTCGTACGCCTCTCCCGGGACGCCGCCGACCGCGACGATCGTCGTCCCGGGCTCCTCGGCGAACGCCGTTCGCCTCACACCGGACGGCACGAAGGCGAGCGTGCCGGCGCGCGCGTCCAGACGCTCGCCGTCGAGCTCGAAGACGGCGCGCCCTCGCAGTACGAGGTAGAGCTCCTCGGTCGAGTCCTCCGACTCGTCGTGCTCGTTGATGATTCGATCGCCCGCGTTACGGGCGGTCCATGCGGTGGTGCCGAAGGCCGTGATGCCGAAGTGGAGCCGTACGGGCCGGAAGGGACAGCGGCCGTCGTCCAGCTCGTCGATCTCGTCGAGGTGCGCGACCGCGTAACCACTCATAAGAACCTCCTTCAGTCGTTGCGTCGTTTCCGGAGTGCAGGAGCGGGAAGGAAGCACGCGAGGCGCGGGGCGGGTCGCCGGGGGGCCGCCCCGCGAAGGGGTCTACTCCTCGTCCGCGAGCGCGCCGCTCTCGGTTGGCTCGTCCGTCGTCGGAGGCCGCTCGACCTCGGCGCCGTCCTCGTCGAGGGCGCCGCCTTCGACCGGGTCGTCGCGCTCGGCGGGATCCGGCTCGCTCATTAGCTCTCGGTCGCGACCGGCTGCTGCATTGCCGGCGTCTCGGGCGCCTGGCGGTACGGGTGCTCGTCCGCCACGTCCTCCTCGTGGTACACGCTCTCGGCGTTGACCGCCCAGATGTCGTGCTGCGTCCCGAGGACGGCGTTCTCGACGGCGCGGATCGCCGTCAGCATGGAGTGGTCGGAGTTGTTGTAGCGGTGCAGGCCGTTTCGGCCGACCTGCTGGAGGTTCTCGATCCTCTCGAGCCAGCCGCGGATCACTGCCACACGCTCGGCGTAGTCGGCATCGTACATCGGGTACGCCTTGGGGACGCGGACGGCGTAGCCGCGCTCCACCTTGCTTCGGGGCGCGAGCCCGAGCTCCTCGAGCTCGCGGGCGGCGAGCTCGACGAGCTCGTCGTCGGACATCGTCCAGAGCTCGTCCCCGGCGAAGCAGAAGTACTCGAGCCCGACGCAGGCCTTCGAGGCATCGGGCACCATCCACGGGCTCCACGACCGATAGTTCTGGATGCGTCCGACGCGGACGCCCGGCTCGTGGATGTAGATCCAGTTGTCCGGGAAGAGGTCCTCGCCGTCGAGGACGAGCGCGACGGTGAGGAAGTCGCGGTAGCGAAGGCCGCGCGCCGCCTCGATCACGTCGACGGACGCGGTGGGGCGCGCGACGTTGACCGTCGTTCGAAGCGGGAGCGACGAGATCACGTGGCCGGGGTCCCAGCTCACGCCGCCGGCGACCACTTCCCGCACCCGGCCGGCCTCGATCCGCATCCGCTCGACCGGCGTCCCGAGACGAACCTCGCCCCCGAGGGCGCGGATCTCGTCCGTCATCGCCTCCCACATCTGGCCGGGCCCGTAGCGGGGGTAATAGAACTCCTGGATGAGGCTCTTGACCTTGTTGCCCTCGTTCCCGAAGAACGCGGCCTTCGCGGCGCTCGTGAAGGAGAGGCCCTTGATCCGCTGCGCGGCCCACTCCGCGCGCAGCTCGGAGGTGGAGACCCCCCACACCTTCTCGGTGTAGGAGCGGAAGAAGAGCTCGAAGAGCCGCTTGCCGAACCGGTTCGAGACCCATTCTTCGACGCTCTTCTCGTTTCCGCGCGGTCTCGCCTGCGCGGCGAGGTAGGACGCGAACGCCCGTGTCAGCTCGAGCGCGCCGAGCTTCCGGATGACGTCCGAGCCGCGAAGTGGGTAGTCGAGGAAGCGCTTGTTCCAGTAGATCCGGGACATGCGCGGGCGCAGAAGGAACTCGTCGGCGAGGACCTCGTGCCAGAGGCGCTCCACCTCCTTCGACTTGGTGAAGAAGCGGTGGCCCCCGAGGTCGAAGCGGTAGCCGTCCCGGACAACCGTCTTCGCGAGACCACCCACCTGCTCGTCCGCCTCGAGGACGACGACGGGGAGGTCTCGCTTGGCGAGGAGGTAGCCGGCGGTCAGACCCGCGGGGCCGGCGCCGAGGACGAGCGTCGGGCGCCGGTCGGGCTCGGGAAGGGAGACGGTCTCACTGTCGGGAGTCAGGGAAGCGGTCATCGGATGCGGCCCGGGAGGAGCGGCGCGCGACTCCTACCCACTCACGGCTTTCGTATAGACGTCGACTCGTACGCCTCTCGGAACGTGCTCAGTGTAAGGGGGAGCGGCGGACGCACTGCGGGTGAACCGTCCGTCGCGCGCGAGCGCCCGCGCCCATTGACGCGTGCGAGCGCGAACGAGGGCCGTCCACTCTGCGTTCCACTGCCTCTTCTCCCTGATCAGGGGACGCACCAGGAAGACGTGCGAGCCTGCCGGGAGCCCGTCGAGAAGAGGCACGAGCGCGCTTCTCACGGAGGTCGTCTCGAGGCGGGGAAGCGCGTCGCGCCAGTCCATCACCCGCGGCTCGCGCACGGGGCCGAGCGGGGTCGCGTAGCGATGGTCTCGGCCGAAGTAGTAGGCGAGGACCGGCACCTGCTCGGGCTGCGTCGAGAGGATGACGTCGCCGGCCCCCACCCGCTTCTCGAAGCGTGCGGCGACCTCCCGGATGTTCGCCTTCGAATTGTCCGCCAGGAAGCCGCCCCAGAAGAGCGCGACGAGCGCGAGCGCGACGATGCCGAGTCGTCCCGCGCGCGGGACTCCGGCCGCGGAGAGGATGAGCACGGGGCCGACCAAGACGCCGAGGTAGCGGTTCGCCCAGGCAGGCGAGACCTGGGAGTAGAGCCAGGCGGCAAGGAGGGTGGTGACGGCGAGGACGAGGATCGCGAGGACGAGGGTTCGCTCGCGGCTCGCGGGTCCGCGGACGAGCTCCGCAAGCCCCATGCCGGCGGCGAGGACGAGCGCCACGAGGGATCCCTGGCCGCTCATGACCGCGGCGAGGGCGCCGATGAGCTCGAGCGGCGAGGGCGGGTTCGACCACGGCGCTCCCGTGTGGAACGCCTGGTAGAGGAGCGACGGGACCCAGGGCGTGAAGGCGAGAAGGGCCGCGCCGAAGGCGAGCGCCCCGTCGGTCAGGAGCGCGCGGCGGTCGTCGGCGTCACGGACGCAGAGCGCGAGCGCGGCGAGCGCCCCGAGCGTGAAGAAGAGCGCCCAGTTGTGCGTGTAGAGCATGAGGGCGAGGAGGAGGGCGAAGACCGGGACGTAGCGTCGGCGCCGAAAGACGAACGCATGCGCGAACGCGGCCGTGGCCAGGATCGAGAGCAGGATGACGAGCGAGTACATCCGCGTCTCCTGCGCGTAGATCGTGATGAACGGGTGTAGCGCGGCAAGGAGCGCCGCCACCCATCCCGCTCGGCGTCCGAACAGGCTCGAGGTTGCCCAGAGCGCGGCCGGAATCGAGGCGAGGGCGAAGAGGAGCGAGAGCGCGTGCGTGTCGGCCTCTCCGGTTCCGGCGATCTCCATCCAGACGTGCAGGAGGAGGTAGTAGAGGGGGGGAGAGCCGTCCTGGCGGAGCACCGTCGGAATCTCGGTGAACGGGAATGACGAGATGCCGACCGTGAGACCCTCGTCGATCCAGAACCCGGCCGCGAGCGCGCGTGTTCGAATGAGCGTCGAGAGCGCGAGCAGGAACGCGAGGACGGCAAGGGCGGCGAGGCGGCTCGACGGAAGCGTGCCGAGGCGCGGCACGGCGCGCCCCCGAAGGGCATGCGTGGCCACCGAAGCACGATATCGACGCCCGCTTCCGCCTCGGGCGGCTACGGTGCGGCGAAGGTCTCCGGGCCCGCGGTCAAGATGCACGCCAGCGTGTGGGAGCGCCGTCGACGCTCTCGGTCGCGGACACGCGTCCTAGCCGGCGCCGGTCGTCTCGAGACGCGCGGTTCGCAACCTCGACCACCCGCCGTACCGGGTCACGAGGAGGGCGAGCCCGGCCAGCGTAATCGGGACGAAGAGGACGAAGCGCAGGAGGACGAGGTACGAGAGCGCCTGCGAGCCGGTAGCGCCGAGCGAGCCGACCGCGAAGACGACTGCGGCGTCGAACGTCCCGACGTAGCCGGGCGCGGCGGGAACGAGCGCGAAGAGGTTCGCCAGGGCGACGACGTAGAGCGCCCCGAGGAGACCGAGCTCGACGTCCGCCGCGTCGGCGGCGGCGACGTAGACCGCCGCCTCGAGCGTCCAGAGCGCGAGGGAGAGAACGAGGAGGCCGACGCCGTGCGCGCTCGCGAGTGCCCGGGTCGGCGCCGCGAGCGGGCGAGCGACGCTCCGCAACCGCTCCACAAGCTGCGAGCGCCGAAGGAGGACGGCGGCGAGCGCAAGAGCTGTGGCGCCGGCGAGCGCGGCCGCGGCGACGACCGCTTCCACCCGCGTTCCGCTCGGGACGCGGGCGTCACGAAGGAGCCCGCCGACGAGCACGAGGAAGAGGAGCGCGAGCGCGAGCGCGTCGAGGAGCCGCTCTGCGACGACCGTCCCGAGAATCGCGCGCTTCCTCGCGTGCGCGAGCGGGGCGAGCAGGAAGACGCGGAGGACGTCGCCGCTTCGCGCCGGGAGCACGTTGTTCCCCATGTAGCCCACGGTGGTCAGCCCGTACGCGTCCGAGCGGCGGGTCGGGATCCCGGCCTCTCGCAGGATTCGATGCCAGCGCTCGCCCCGGGCGAGCGTCGCCCCCGCGTACAGGGCGAAGGCGAGGAGGAGCGGCGCAAGCGCCTCCGACGCCTGCGGCACGCTCGGCCGCTCCTGCCGCGTCGCCCACCACACGACGGCGCCGAGCCCGACGAGCGAGACGGCGAGCTGGGCGAGAACGAGACTGCGGCCCCCGGCCCGCGGCAGCGGCTCCCCCATGGCGGTCGAGTGTATGTGCCGGACGCCGCTTCGCGGGTAGCTACGGCCGCCTCTCCGCCTCAGCCTGAGCGTCCGGATCCCCCGCCTGGACGAGGAGGCGACGCTGCCGCGCCCGCTCGCTCGCCGGTTCCGGCGACGCTCCGCGTCCGCTAACGGCGCAGGACGAAGCGGGAAGCTCGGACGGCGAGCCGGGCGGCGCCCGCGAGCTTCCGGGCGCTCACCCTCACCGCGCGGTCGCACGGCGCGTGCCAGCAGGGATCCCACCGCCAGGTGACGAGCGCAGCCGGGATCCCACCGCGCGTCAGCTCGGCGTGATCGGAGACGCCCGGGTCTCTCAGGTAGAAGGGGCGTAGGCGAAGCGCGCGCGCCCGCGCGAGGGCGACGCGAGCGGAGCGGTTCGGCTGCGCCTCGAGCCCTCGAATTGCGAGCGTCCCGCCGACGCCCGCCATGTCGAGCGAGAGCGCGAGGCGGATTCGCGGCCGGATCGCGCGCGGCAGGCTCTGCAGGAGTCGGATCGCGCCGAGATGGAGGCGAGAGCCGGTCTCGACCCGCTCCTCGGCGCCTAGGGCCGCGAAGAGGACGCCCGGCGTCTCGTGCAGGACAGCCGCCGCCTCGACGACGGCAGCGACCCCGGAGCCGTTGTCGTTCGCGGCCGGCCCCTCGCTCACGCCGTC
This sequence comes from Actinomycetota bacterium, assembly GCA_030861005.1. Classification (GTDB taxonomy): domain Bacteria; phylum Actinomycetota; class Thermoleophilia; order Gaiellales; family Gaiellaceae; genus JALZFU01. The sequence continues at coordinate 7,295 of JALZGN010000162.1, read as the reverse complement.
GACGTGGGCGACGAGGACGACCCGCGTACGTCCCGGGGTTCGGGCGACGACGTTTCGCGACCTCCCGCCGCGAGGGAGCGGGAACGGCTGGAACACAACGGGCAGGCCGAGCTCACGGAAGCGTGCGGCCACGATGCGGGCCGCGCGCCGTTCGTTCGCCGATCCGGCGGGGCGAGGCCCGAGGGCGGCGATCCGCGCGACGAGACGTTTCGCGCGAAGACCCGAGACCGTCTCGCCTGCGGACGCCGGAGCCGAGGCGACGAGCGCGACGAGAGCGCACGCGAGGACGCGAGTCACCGCCAGATCGTACGGGGGCGCAAGTCATCCCGTGGGCTTCACGGTCACACCGCGCCCTCTTCGTAGAAGAACCGCAGGAGGTAGGCGGCGAAGACGGCGAAGAAGACGACCGCCTCCGAGGCCGCCATGATGATGCCCGCGATCTGCTGGTCGGTCAGCGGCGAGAGATCCCAGACGCGCGGCGCGGCCTCGTAGAAACCGTAGATCGGATCGGGGACGAGCGCGAGCAGAAGCCCGATGGGGCTCGCGAGCAGAAAGGCGGCGAAGACGTAGACGGCGCGCCGGCTCGATCCGAGCTCGTGCGGCTCGTCCTGGAAGACGGGCCACCAGAGGAGAACGCCGGAGACGAGGTAGCAGGCGTGCTCGAGGCCGAGGAGCGCATGATTGCGGAGGGCGGCGTCGTAGATCGCCGGGACGTGCCAAGCGGCGTAGCTCGCGATCCAGAGCGGGAGCGCGACGAGCGGGTGCACGAGCCGGCGCACGCCCGGCGTCCGGGCCAGGATCGCCGCGAGAGCGGGTGGGATACCGAGGACGAGGAGGAGAGGGACCCACTCGGCGAGCGCGACGTTCTGGAAGAGGTGGGCCGAGAGCAGGTAGTGGAGGGCGAGCGTCGAGACCGGCGTCACGAAGACGGCCGTCGCGAGGACGAGCCCGGCGGCGAACGAGACGGCGCGCCCCCGCGTCGTCGGATAGTGCCGGACGGCGACTCCGTACGCCGCCCCGAGCGCCGCGAGAACCGCCACCTCGCCCCAGGCCGGCTGCCAGCTTCCGGGCGGCGGCTCCATCGAGCGAACGCTACTCGGCTACCATCGCCGCTATGCGGGCGTAGCTCAACGGTAGAGCTCCAGCCTTCCAAGCTGGTGGTGGGGGTTCGATTCCCCCCGCCCGCTTTCACCGGGGGCGGCGCGACGACGGGGCACGCTCGTCGCGGTCGCAGGGCGAGCGTCGTTCTCGCCATCGAGAGGCGCGACTGGTTTCGCGTCCGACTCGGGCGGGACACTAGCGTCCATGGTCGAGGCGCCCGAGCGGGTCGTCACGTTTCGTCCGCGCACGATCTTCGTCGTCCTCGCCGTCATCCTCCTCGTCGCCTTCCTGCTGAGCGTCGTCTACTTGGCGTCGCGGGTCATCACGTGGATCCTGATCGCCGTCTTCCTCGCCGCCGCGCTCAATCCCGCCGTCGAGTTCCTCCAGCGGCGCGGCGTCGGGCGCGGGCTCGCATCCGGTCTCGTCTTCCTGGCCGCGCTCCTCGTCCTGACCGGGCTCGGCTTCCTCGTCATCCCGCCGCTCGTCGACCAGGTGCGCAAGTTCATCGAGGCGGTGCCGGATCTCGTCGAGGACGTGACGAGAGGGGAGGGCCCGCTCGGATTCCTGGAGCGCGACTACAACATCGTCGAGCGAGTTCGGACCGCCGTCCAGGAGCGCGGCGCCGGAGGTGTGCTCGGGGTCACGGAGCCCGCGCTCGCGGTCGCGCAAAGCGTCATAACGGCCGTGGTCGGCGTCGTGACGGTGGCCTTCTTGACGTTCTTCATGCTCCTGGAAGGGCCGCGGACGGTCGAACGCTTCCTCGCGCTCCTTCCCGAGCCGACGGCGATCCGGTGGCGGCGCGTCGGGGGCAACGTCTACCGCACGATCGGCGGCTACGTCACGGGCAACCTGCTGATCAGCCTGATCGCCGCGGTTGCGACCACGATCGTCCTCTTCGTCGTCGGGAGCGACTACTCGGTCGCGCTCGGCCTCGTGGTCGGCGTCCTCGACCTCATCCCGCTCGCGGGCGCGACGCTCGCGGCCGTGGTGGTCACGGTGGTCGTCCTCGTCGAGCTCGGCTGGGTACAGGCCTTGATCCTGGCCGTGTTCTTCGTCGTCTACCAGCAGATCGAGAACCACGTCCTCCAGCCACTCATTTACGGACGCACCGTCCAGCTCTCGCCCCTGGCCGTCCTCGTCGCGATCCTGATCGGCGCCGAGCTTGCCGGCGTCCTCGGCGCCCTGGCGGCGATCCCGATCGCCGGGTCGCTGCAGGCGATCGGGCGGGAGGTGCTCGCGTACCGCCGCGAGCGCGGGGTCCCGGAGTCCGTCTAGGCGATTTTCGTCAGGCGCGCGAACGAGGTCGAGCAGACGGTCGCCGCGGGCGCGGTCGACGCCAAGACCGCCGATCAGGTGGTCGTGCACGCCGTCGTACCCATAGAGGGTGTCCTTCCCCGGGCCGCCGAACATGAGATCGGAGCGGCCGCCGCCCTCGATCCGGTCCTTCCCCGCGCCGCCGCGCAGGATGTCCCCGCCGCCGAGCCCGGCAAGGACGTCGTCGCCACCGCGTCCGCAGAGGACGTCGCGCCCGGGCGTTCCGAGGAGGAGGTCGTCGCCCCGCCGTTCGAACCCGCGTGCACGGCCGGGTCACGTCGACGCGGTGCGCGTGGGCCGGAAGCGGCGCCGACACCAGGAGGAGCGCGGTCGCGCAGCTTAGGCCCGACAGCACTTCCCGAAGACGCATCCGTTCCTCCTGGTGCCGCAGGGCCGTTTCCCCTCTTGATCGGCAACGAGGCTCGCCGCTCGGATCTCTCGAAATGCGTCCCCGGAACGAGCCGGCTCCGGCGCCGACCCGCGCGCGTTTTTCTCGACTTGAAATCGGTGATAACAAGTCTGACAACTGCGGCGGGTCCCGTTCCCGGGACTCAGAAAGGAGGACCAGTGCGGCGGGTTCTCGTGATTCTTCTTACGTTGCTCACGGTGCTCGTGGTCGCGCCGGTGGCGACCCCCGCGCCGCCCGAGTTCGAGCCGTTTCCGTGTGCGGCCTTCCCGACGGGCAGGGCGTACGGGTACGAGCACGTACGGGCAGCGGCGCAGGCGGGGATTCTCGGCCACGAGCACAAGCCGGGCTTCCACGGCGGCTACTCGCAGTGTCAACCCTAGAACGAGGAGCGGCCTGCTGATCGGGAGGTTGCTCGTGGGGCAGCGCCGCCACGCGGCGCTGCCCCGGCCTCGCGCTCGAGGCTCGCCTCGACCCACCCTGACCGAGAGCCTCGACTCCGCCGGGTCTTCGCGCTCGCAAGTCGTCGTCGCGCGGCACTAGCCTTCGAAACGCACGATGAAGCTTCTCCTCACCGGAGCGGCAGGGAGGATCGCTCGCGCGCTTCGCCCCCCGCTTCGCGAGCGCGTCGAGCTCCTCCGCCTTGCGGACATCACCGAGGTCGACGCCGAGGACGAGCGCGAGGAGGCGCTCGCCTTCGACCTCCGCGAGTACGAGCGCGTGCTCGCTGCGGCCCGGGGAATGGATGCGCTCGTCCACCTCGGCGCGATCCCTTCCGAGGACGCGTTCGAGCGGTTGCTCGAGGCGAACATCCGGGGCACCTACAACGTCTTCGAGGCTGCCCGACTCGGCGGTGTCCGGCGGATCGTGTTCGCAAGCTCGAACCATGCGACCGGCTTCTACCGGCGCCGAGAGCGGGCCTCGCCCGGCGTCCGGCCGCGCCCCGACTCGCTCTACGGCGTCACGAAGGTCTTCGGCGAGGCGCTCGGAAGCTTGTACGCGGACAAGTTCGCTCTCGAGGTCGTCTGCCTTCGGATCGGCTCGTTCGCGCAAGCCCCGCCGTACAGCCGCTCGACGCTTCCGATGTGGCTTTCTCCGGGCGACGCGTTCCGCCTCGTCTGGGCGGCGCTGACGGCGCCGCACGTTCGCTTCGAGATCGTCTACGGCGTCTCTGACACCGGCCAGCCATGGTGGGATAACGAGGCAGCGGCTCGCATCGGCTACGTCGCCGAAGACGCCGTCGAACGCGAGCGCGTGGTGGAAGCGAACGCGCTCCACGAGTACCAAGGCGACGCATTCACAGACCCCGACCGGCACGGGTGAGCGGCCGAGCGCGCGCGCCCCTCGCGGTGCCTGAGGCCGAGAGGCTTAGCCCGCGAGCGCTACCGAAACTGGCGACGTGGCGATACGAAAAACGGGGCGCCGGACGAACCCTGTTCCGAGGACGTTGGCCGCAGCCTCATGGAGTCCGGCGCCCCGTCTGTTAGATAGTGGGCAGGCGGACCGCGTTACTTGCGCTTTGGTCGGAAGATTCTGCGCGGTCGAGCAGGGAGGAGGACGCGGGCGCCCGAGATGGGCGGACGACCTCTCGCTACTCAGCTCCTGCTTGCGCGGGACGCCGACCACGGCGAGCTTGCTTCTGTCCCCTCCGCGCGAGGTCCTCCACTTCCTCGGCGTTCGCATCTAGGACGACCTGTCCCCGGCGGGCGTCACCGTACTTCAAGACAACCTGAACGTAGTCTCTTTCGCGGATTTCGTCGCCGCTCAGGTCAGAAACGAACACCGTCTTTCTCGCCATATCGCCTCCCGCGTTTCGGTTTACGGACGCGAGTGTAGACGCTCACTCAGATGGTTCCAAACTTGACGCCGCCCGTCCCCGCTCGCGTATGAGCCGAAGATAAGAGCGCGCCGAAAAGCGGCTCATCGGTTTTGGGGGATTGTGCGAGGAGAGCTCGCGAGAACGTGCCGATCGCAGCCGCGGTACGCCTGCGACGCCCGACGTTTCGTCTCGGCTGTCGCGTAGGCGGACCACGATACGGACCCTACGAAGAGTAGGGCGAAGACCACCCCGAGGACGAGGCCGGGTCGGGCGTCACGACGAGAAGATCTGTATGCGGGGCCCGGGGGTGCTGCGGTGCTCTCGGGCCTCGTCCAATGGCGTCGCGCCGACCGACGCCCGTGTGGAGCCGACGCCGCTACGTCGAGCAGAGGGGTTGTCGCTACGCCTGCGCTCCTCCGGTTCGAATCTCTCGCGTGCAGAAGGCGCAAATCTTCGCGCCGGCCGGGATGGACGAGAGACAGTGCGGGCAATTCTCGTGCTCCGGCGCCTTCGGGCCGGTCGCGCGCTGGACCGCCCGGACGATCAGGAAGAGAACGAAGGCGATGATCAGAAACGTGACGAGCGCGGTGAGGAATCTCCCGTAGCGGATCACGCCCTCGCCGATCGAGAACGTGAGCTCGTCGAAATCGCGCTTCCCGGCGACAGCGGCGACGATGTTCATGAGGACGTCGTTGACGAACGAGTTCACGACCGCCGCGAACGCGACGCCGAGGATGAAGGCAACGGCGAGTTCGAGGACGTTTCCTTGAATCGCGAACGCCTTGAAGTCGTTTAGAAGAGCTCGCATTCGTTCTTCCTTTCTCTCGAGTCGCGTGGAAGGTACGGGTCTCGCAACCGCGAGCAGAGAAATCTCCGCGCGCGAGGCGGTAAGCGCGGTGACACGACATCGCTCTGAGGCATTGAATTCCGGGCGTGACACGGTAGAGTCGCCGTGACTACCGGCATGGACCCCTGGAGGGAGGGACCCCGTATCGGTTTCGTGGTCTGGGTCATCATTGGCTTTCTCGGCGTCGCGCTTCTGGCCGCCTGGGGGATGATTCTTCAGCTCGTCGGGCAGCAGGGCCGGATTCTCCTGCGCCTCGAGCAGCTCGAGCAGAGCGCCGCGACCGGCTCTTCGCGTCCCGGTTCGACGGACGGGGCACCGCGGGGGCCGGGCGGAATCCCCCTGGCAACCGCGTTTCCGGCGTTCCGTCTTCCCGATCTGAACGGTGAGACGCTCTCTCTCGAAGGCCTTCGCGGCGAGCGCGTCCTTCTCGTCCACTGGGATCCTCGCTGCGGGTTTTGCCGGCAGATCGCCGGTGACCTCGCGTCGCTGCGCGGCGACCTCCGTGAGCGCAAGACGGAGCTCATGCTGGTGAGCCACGGCGACGCCGAGAGCAACCGGCGCCTCGCGGAGGAGCACGGCCTCGACTGCCCGATCCTGCTCCAACCTGACGACCAGCCGATCGAGGGGTTCGCGACGCTCGGGACTCCGGCGGCGTACCTCCTCGACGAGAAGGGGCGCGTCGCCAAGCCGCTCGCCCTCGGCGCGAGCGAGGTTCCTGCGCTCGCGCGCGCCGCGGCCCGCGCGAGGAAGAGACTGGGAACGGAGCGCTCCCTGGCCGAAAGCCGGATCGAGCGCGAGGGCGTTCCCGCCGGGAGCGCCGCTCCCGACTTCGAGCTTCCCGATCTCGGGGGCCGTCCCGTCTCGCTCGCCGACTATCGCGGGCGGCGCGTGCTCCTGGTCTTCAGCGACCCCGACTGTGGCCCATGCGGTGCGCTCGCGACCGAGCTGGCCCGCTTTCACGAGGAGCACCGGGACGACGGTCTCGACATCGTCATGGTCACTCGCGGGGGGATGGAAGAGAATCGCCGGAGGGCGGAGGAGCACGGGATCGACTTTCCGGTCGTCGTTCAGCCCGGCTGGAAGCTCTCGAAGGAATACGGGATCTTCGCCACGCCGGTGGCGTTTCTCGTCGACGAGCGAGGACGCATAGCGAGAGTTGTCGCGAAAGGCGGCCCGGAGATCCTGGGGCTCGCCCACGGAGCGGTCTCTCGGGGAGAGGGGGCGCGGATGGCCTAACTCGGATCGACCTGCGCACAGGGTGATGCAGGGACCCGCTGCGAACGAGGGGAATCACGAATGGGTGAAGAAAAATTCGCTGAGTTCTCGAAGGCGCTTGCGTCGGGTGTCTCCCGGCGGCAAGCGCTGAAGCTCGCCGGCGCGACCGCACTCGGCGGCGCGCTCTCGCTCCTCGGAGCTCGGGGGGCGGGTGGCCAAGTACCCGGGCGCTGCCGAAGAGTGGGAGTTCCGTGTCGACAGAGCGAGGAGTGCTGCGAGTACTTCTGCGACCCGAATACCGGTCGCTGTGCCTGTCCTCCGGGGCTGTTCACCTGCCGGCACACGAGGCGGTGCGTCACGTGCCGGCCGCCGGGAGTCTTCAACCCGGAGACCTGCCAGTGCGAGTGCCCCGAGGGAACGACCGCCTGCGACGGCTCGTGCTGCACGGCGGAAGAGACCTGTTGCGTCAACTTCTACGGCGGCGCGACGTGCTGTCCGCCCGGGGTGGCCTGCTGTCCGGGTGGCTACTGCGACTACTACGGCTACGGATGCTGACCTGATTCCGACGTGGCGTGGTCGGGGCCGCCCGCGGG
>JALZGN010000152.1 GCA_030861005.1 Actinomycetota bacterium | reverse complement strand
CCCCAAGCCCGCCCGCGAGCGGGGCGGCGCCGCCCGCGAGCCCCGCGACTGAGGCCACGCGCGCCTACCAGGTCTGGCTCCACGAGAACCGAACCAACCTCGAGCTCGTCTGGGAGCGAGGCCCGGTCACGAAGGCCGTCGCCGCGACCGCCCTTCGCCTCCTGCTCACCGCCAGGCGTCAGCTCGTCGCCGCCCATGGCCTCGCCTCGTCCATCCCCCGAGGGACCCGCCTCCTCGGGGTCGACCTCGACCATGGCGGCGCCACGGTCGACCTGAGCGGGGAGTTCGGAGCGCGATCGGCGAGGTCGGCACTCGTGTTTCGCGCCGCGCAGGTCGTCTACACGGCGACGCAGTTTCCGACCGTGCGGCGCGTCAGCTTCCGCGTCGAGGGCAGGCCCCTTCCCGTCCCGGCGGCCCGCGGGCGATCGTTCCTGCGCCGGCCGGTGACGAGGAAGGACTACGAGGCGCTCCTCCCGCCGATCGTGATCGAGTCACCTCCCGCGGGAGCAAGGGTCACGAGCCCCATCGTCGTCTCGGGCACGGCGGACGTCTTCGAGGCGAACGTGATTCTTCGCCTCGTCGCTCGGCGTGGACGGGAGCTCGCCCGGACGTTCACGACCGCAACGTGCGGGTCGGGGTGCCGCGGGACGTTCCGCGGCGCGATCCGCTTCCCGAGCACCGCTCCGCGCCGGGCGTTCGTCGTCGCCGAAGACGACGATGCCGACGACGACGGGTTCCCGAGCTACGCGGTCCGCGTCCCCGTTCGGCTCGTGCCCTGAGAGGTCAGCCGGCGAGGCGGAGGAAGAGCTCCGCGCAGCGCTCCGGTCTGCCCGCCGCGACGACGCGCGAGCGCGCCTGCACGTCGAGCGGCGCCTCGTCGAAGGCGCTGTCCTCGGGAAGCTCGATCGCGAGACCGCGCTCGCGAACGAGGAGCTGTGCCGCGGCGATGTCGACGCTCCGCGCCGGCTTGAGCGAACAGACGGCGTCGACCCGCCCCGCCGCGAGGTGACAGAGCGCGAGCGCGAGCGAGCCGAGCACGCGCGTCCGGTAGGCGAAGCCCACCATCCGCGCGACGCTCTCGGCGAGGAGATCCGTGCGCGTCGCCTCGACGACGAGGACCTCGACGCCGTCCTTCGGCTCCGGCCCGGCCAGCGGCCGCGCGTCGAGGAACGCACCGCGCCCGCGCTCGGCGCTCCATTCCTCGCCGCTTCCGAAGTCGCGGACGTATCCGTAGAAGACGTCGCCCATCGTCGGGCCGTCCGCGAGAGCGATCGAGAGCGCGAAGAAGGGAAGCCCGCGCTTCGCGTTCAGGCTGCCGTCGATCGGGTCGACGACCACACGCAGCTCGCCGCCGGCGCCCACCGTCTCCACGCCGAGCTCTTCCGAGACGAGCGTGAAGCCGCCGTCCAGGCGCCCGCGAAGAACCTCGACGACGGCGAGCTCGGCGGCCGCGTCGATCGCGGTCGTCTCGTCGCCCCCCATCCCGGCGCCGACGGTCGGTTCCCGATCGGACCGGCTCGGGAGCTCCTCGAGGACGCGCGCGACGGCCGCCCCCGCATCGCGGCAGACCGCCGCGTAGTCGCTCATTCGTCGAGCGGCGACAGGAGGAGTCCGCTCGTCAACTTCGGGAAGAAGTACGTGCTCTTCTCGGGCATCTTCTCACCCGCGAGCGCGACCGCTTCCACCTGTTCGATGGTCGGCGCGCGAACGAGGAACGCGCCTGCGGCCCGTCCGGAGCGAACTGCCTGCTCGGCCTCGGCAACGCTCGCGGTGAACCGGACGTCGGCGAGGTCGAGCTCGTCGATCGCCGCCGTGTCGAGCGCCGCGGCCGGGCGGCCCCCCGGCTCCGCTTCCGCGAGCACCGCGCCGTCGGCGCGGAGCAGGACGAACGCCGGGCGGTCGCGCGGCACGAGCCCGAGCCGGGCGAGCGCCTGCTCGACGCCCCCGGCGAGCGTCGTGAGCCGGAAGCGGCCGTTCAGCTCCGGCAGGGGGTCCGCGGCGAGGCGATGGGTGGGGAAGATGACGAGACCCGGATCCTCGCGACTGACGAGCGCCGCGAAGACGTGGGCCGTCTCCTCGCTTCCTTCCTCCTCGTGGAAGCGAAGCGCGGTCTCGTAGCGGTGGTGGCCGTCCGCGATGATCACCCGTCCCCGGACCAAGGCGAGCGCCGCGTCGCGAGGGGCGGCCTCGTGGAGGCGCCAGAGGCGGCTCCGCACGCCCTCGAACTCGACCTCGAGATCGGGCGAGCGGCCAGGTGCGTCGGGCGACGTCCCCTCGTGCAGGAGGAGCACGGGCGAGAGCTTCGTTCGCGTCGCGCGGAGGAGCTCGAGGCGGGCCTCCTTCTGCCGCGAGATCGTGCGCTCGTGGGGGAGGACCGCCCCGGCGGCGTACGGCTCGAGGCGGATTCGGCCGACCACGCTTCGCCGCCTCCGGGCGCGCGCGTCCGGCCCGACGAACTCCTCCTCGAGAACCCACGCGGCCGGCCTCGTCTCGCGGACGAGCACCCCAGCTCGCCGCCACTCGGCGAGCGTCCGCGCCGCCTCGACCGGATCGTCAGGGCGAACGAGGCGGACGACGTTGTACGGGCTTGCGGCGAGCAGCCGCTCGCGGTGCGCGGGGCCGATGACGTCGTGCGGCGGGGCGACGAGACGCGAGAGCGGCCCGGCTCGCCGGGTGTCGTAGCGAAGCGCGCGGAACGGCTTCAGGCGGGCCACCCGACGGCCACCCTAGCAACGGCCGCCGCGACCTCCCCGTCCGTCCCGGCGCCTACACTCGGGGCGGTGAGTGCGACCATCGCCCACCCGGCTCAAGCGCCGGAGCGGGACGTCACGGTCGCCGCGCTCGTCGAGGACCGGATCGTCGATGGCGTGTTCGCCGTCGCGCGCAAGCGGCGGCTTCGCACCCGCGCCGGCCGTCCTTACCTCGCCGTCGAGCTCGCCGACAGGACGGGGACGGTCGAGGGGCGAGTGTGGAGCGACGTCGAGCTCCTGGACTCCCGGTTTCGCGAGGGCGACGCCGTCCGCGTCCTCGCCCGCGTCGAGCGCTTCCGCGACCGGCTCCAGCTCGACGTCCGCTCCCTCGAAGGCGCAGACGTCGACGCCGCCTCCCTCACGCCCGGCGCACGTCGCGACCTCGACGAGCTGGACGGCTTCTTCGACTTCCTCGCCGACGAGCTCGTTCACCCCGGGCTCCGCGAGCTGGTGGCCGCCTTCGCCGGCGAGCCCAGGTTCCGCGAACGGCTTCGGGCTCTTCCCGCGACAGCGGACGGCCATCACCGCTATGCGGGCGGTCTCCTCGAGCACACGGTCGCCGTGGCGACGATCTGCCGTGAGGCGAGCGAGCTCCACCGGCGCCTGCGTCGCGACCTGCTCGTCGCGGCGGCGCTTCTCCACGACGCCGGCCGAACGCGAGAGCTCGGCGCCGGCCCGCTCTTCGCCCCCACGATCGAGGGCGCCCTCCTGGGGCACGTCCATCTCGGCCTTCGGCTCATCGAAGAACGCGCCGGGAGCCTCGCCGCCGAGCTGCGAGCGGAGCTCCTCCACGCCGTCTCGGTCCACCATGACTCGCGCGGGGCGCGGACGGCCGAGGCCGCCGTCCTCTTCCACGCGAACCAACTCGACGCCGTCGCGGCGACGCGCCCGGTAGAGACGCCGTGAGCTCGGGTACCGTCGCTGCGTGGCTGACGGGAAGCTCCTCTCCGTCTACCTAAACGACCACCTCGCCGGGGCCAGCCTCGGGATCGAGCTGACGCGGCGCTCGCTTCGCTCGAACCGGGGGACCGAGCTCGGCCGATTCCTGGAGGAGCTCCTGGCCGAGATCGTCGAGGACCGAGACGCGCTCGAGACGGCGATGGGGAGGCTCGGGGTTCGGAAGAGCCGCGTGAAGCCCGCCTTCGCCGTCGCGGTCGAGCGGGTCGGACGCTTCAAGCTGAACGGCCGGCTGACCGGCTATTCGCCGCTCAGCCGCGTGCTCGAGCTCGAGGGGCTGACGCTCGGGATCCACGGGAAGCTGAGCCTCTGGCGAAACCTCCGGACGAGCGACGTCGCGCGGCGGATCCCCGACCTCGACCTCGAGCGGCTGATCGAGCGGGCCGAGAGCCAGCTTCGCCGGGTCGAGGAGCACCGCCTCGCGGCCGCCCGAGTCGCCTTCGCCGGAAAGTAACAGACTGTTACTAGCTCCCCGGCGCCGCGTGGCGATCCGGCCTGCTTGCCGCCGGCGACGTCAGACGTTGAAGCGGATATTCAAGACGTCGCCGTCCCGGACGGCGTAGCCCTTCCCCTCCAGCCTCGTGAGGCCGCGGCGGGCGGCCTCGGCGTGCGAGCCCGCCTCGACGAGGTCCTCCCAGCGAACGACCTCGCAGCGGATGAAGCCGCGGGCGATGTCGGAGTGGATCTCGCCTGCCGCGTCGAACGCCGTCCGGCCCCGACGGAGCGTCCAGCCGCGCGTCTCCTTCTCGCCTGCGGTGAAGAAGCTCACGAGGTCGAGCGCGTCGAAAAGTCGAACGACGAGCGCTTCGAGCGCCGACGGACCGTCGCGAAAGGCGACCGCCTCCTCCTCCGGCAGCTCGGCGAGCTCCGCCTCGAGCTTCAGGTCGATCCCGCCTGGTCCGTTCTCGACCGCGACGATCGGCTTCGTCGTCAGGGGCTCGAGCGCGGAGGGAAGCGGGCGGGGGTAGTCCCCGAGCGCCCGGCCCTCGTCGAGATGCCCGAGGACGTCCCGCAGCTCCTCCGCCTCGCGGCGAAGCGCCGCCTCCCCGGACTTCGCCTGCTTCTCGACCCGCTCGAGCCGGCGCTCGACGTGCTCGCGATCGGCGACGAGGAGCTCGAGCTCGATCGTCTCCCGGTCACGACCCGAGTCGGCGTCCGGCGCCCAGCCGTTCAGGACGGCGAGAAGCGCATCGACCTCGCGAAGGCCGCCGACGAGCTGGCGTCCCGACCCCGGGACGTCGACGACGCGGACCGCCGCCGGCGTGACCTTGCGAGCGCGGACGACTCGCGCAACGCGCTCGAGCCGCTCGTCGCCGATCGGCGCCATCCCGACGTTCGGCTTCCCCGACACGGTCGCGTACGCCGTGATCTCTGCTCCCGCCCGCGTCAGGGCGTTGAAGAGCGTCGTCTTGCCGGCGTTCGGCAAGCCGACGATCCCGACCTGGAGCGGCACCCGCGCTCGTCAGGCGTCCGGGTTCGCGGCCGGGAAGCGCGGCAGGCCGTCGTAGGGAAGCTCGTCCCAGGGTGCCTTCGACGCGACGAAGGAGTGGTACCCGGGCCGGATGCCGGGGTCGCCGTCGAGGGCGCCGAACCGGACCGACACCTCGGTCCCGTCGGGCCACGTGCCGCCGAAGAGGCTCGAGCCGCAGAGGGAGCAAAACGCCTTCGCTGCCCCGCCTTCCGGCCGAAAGACGAGGAGGAGCTCCTCCCCGCGGAGGAGCCGGAAGCGTTCGCGCGCCACGCGGCCCTGGGTCGACATCGCCGTTCCCGAGTGCTTGCGGCAGCGGGAGCAGTGGCAGTGGCTCGCGCGGCGAAAGGGGAGCGTCACCTCGAACCGGACGCCGCCGCAGAGACACGAGCCGGCGACGACGTCCGCCACGCGACGGAGCTTACGCGAGAGCGCCTCGAGGGCGTCAGCGGCCGGGGTTCCCGGCCAGCTGTCGCTGGAGCGAGGCCACCGCGCGATGCTGGAGCGACTTGATCGCGCCCTCGGTCTTCCCGAGGATCGCGGCGACCTCGGCGTTCGAGAAGTCGAAGACGAACTTGAGCGTCAAAACCTGTCGCTGCTCGCGGGACAGCGGCTCGATCGTCGCGAGCATGATCTCTCGTCCGATCGTCCGCAGAGCCTCGTCCTCCGCGGAGGCCTCGAGCGCGTCGGCGCTCTCGGGTGGCTCCTCCTCCGGCTGCCAGCGGCGGCCGGCACGGAAGTGGTCCATCGCCAGGTTGTGCGCGATCCGGAACAGCCAGGCCGAGAAGGGCGCTTGCCGCCAGACGAACCGATCGATCGACTCGATCATCTTGATGAAGGTCTGGTTCGTCAGGTCCTCGGCGTCGTGGCGGTTCCCGACGGAGAGCTGCAGGTAGCTGTAGATGCGGTCGAAGTGAAGGAGGTAGAGCTCTTCGAGAGCGCGGCGGTTGCCCGCCTGGGCGTCGGCGACGAGCCCGCGCACGTCGGCGGATCCGGGCCGCCGCGCCCGACCGTTTTCCGCAGCAGGCCACGTCGGCTCGTCCTCGATCATCGCCGCCTGCGCTCTCTCCATCCCGTCTCGGCGACCGTCCCTCCCTCCCCGGAAGAGGGAGGTCTCCTGGTCGGACATAAGCAGAAAATCCTCGAAACTCAAGCGGGCGGCCGGGGGCGCCCCGGCGCCCGATCAGCCCGCGCGGCCGAAGCCGATATGCGTCTCGCGTGAGAACCGCTTGACGTACATCACCGCCCGAAGCGGAATCAGATAGCTCCCGTCTTCCGCCTCGAGCTCGTACGCTCCGCCGGCGTCGCCGTCGAGCGCCGCCTTGAGGCCGTCGGCGGCCGCGACCGAGACGATCGGCCCGATCGTCTGGCCGCCCTCGAAGGCGATCTCGAGCCTGAGCCGCTCGTCAACCGCCATGCGCGACCACCTCGGCCAAGACGCCGTGGAGCGAATCGGGGTGCACGAACGCGACCTCGTGGCCCGCGAGACCGCGTCGCCGCTCGGAGTCGATCACGCTCGCGCCGCCCCGCGTGAGGCCGTCGACGGCCTCCTCGACGCTCTCCACCTCGAAGGCGACGTGGTGGATCCCCGGCCCGCGCTTCGCGAGGAAGCGTCCAACGGGCGTATCGGCGGCGAGAGGCGTCACGAGCTCGACGCGGCCGCCTCCGAGGCGGAGGTAGACGGCGTCGACGCCCTGGCTCTCGATGCGCCCGCGAAGCTCGACCCGCGCGTCGAAGAGGCGGGTGTACGTCGCCACCGCCGCACCGAGGTCGTCGACCGCCATCGCGACGTGGTGGAGTCCGATCACGCCCACGGCGGGAGCGTACATCGCGCCAGCGACGCGGCTTCAGTCCGGGAGGGAGACGATCCGCGGCGTCCCGACAGCGTCGGCGGCGTTCGACTCGGCGTCGACCCCGCGCAGCAGCCGCTCGAGCTCGAGACGGTGCAGCGTCTCCTTCTCGAGGAGCGCGTGCGCGACGCGGTCGAGCGAGCCGCGGTGCTTGGCAAGAAGCCGAAGCGCCTCCTCGAAGGCGTGGTCCGTGAGGCGCGCCTGCTCCTGGTCGCGCACCCGCTTCGTATGTTCGGAGAGCGCGTAGTTGTCGGCGCGAACGGTGCGCGAGGCGACCTCCTCTCCCATGCCGAACTCGAAGATCATGCGGCGCGCGAGCTCGGTGACGCGCTCGAGGTCGTTCGCGGCGCCGTTCGTGACGGCGCCGAACACGATCTGCTCGGCTGCGCGCCCCGCGAGCATGACCTTCATGAGGTCGAGGAGCTCCTCCTTCGTGTGCAGGTACCGGTCCTCCTGCGGCGTGTTCAGCGTGTAGCCGAGCGCGGCCCCGCGGGAGACGATCGTTACCTTCTGGACGGGCTGCGGGCTGCCGAGCAGGTGTGACGTGAGCGCGTGACCGGCCTCGTGGTAGGCGAGGATCCGCTTCTCCTTCTCGGTCACGACCCTCCGCTGCTGAAGGCCGGCGACGATGCGCTCCATCGCCGCCTCGAAGTCGGAGTGGCGGAGGTACTGCTGCTCCGAGCGGCCGGCGAAGATCGCGGCCTCGTTGCAGATGTTCGCGAGGTCGGCCCCGGTGAGGCCCGCGGTCTGGCGCGCGATCCCGGTCAGATCGACGTCGGCTGCGAGCGGCTTCCCGCGCGTGTGCACGTGCAGGATCGCCTCACGTCCCGCCAGGTCCGGGGGAGCGACGAGGATCTGGCGGTCGAAGCGGCCGGGGCGGAGGAGGGCCGGATCGAGATCCTCGAGCCGGTTGGACGCGCCGATCAGGACGACGCTCTCGTCGCGCCTGAAGCCGTCGAGCTCGACGAGGAGCTGGTTCAACGTCTGGTCGTGCTCGCGGTTGAACGTGTTCCCGGAACGACGCATGCCGACGGCGTCGAGCTCGTCGATGAAGACGATCGCCGGCGCGTTCTTGCGCGCCTTCTCGAAGAGCTTGCGGATCCGCGCCGCGCCGAGGCCGGCGAACATCTCGACGAACGCGGAGGCGCTCTGGGAGTAGAACGTCGCTCCGGAGGCGTTCGCGACCGCCTTCGCGAGCAGCGTCTTCCCCGTCCCGGGCGGTCCGTAGAGGAGTATCCCCTTCGGGACGCGGGCGCCGAGCCGGCCGAACCGGCGCGGGTGCTGGAGGAAATCGACGACCTCTTGCAGCTCGGCGGCGGCCTCGTCGACGCCGGCGATGTCGTCCCAGGTGACCGAGGAGCGCGAGTCGGGCTCGACCTCGGTCGGCTTCACTCGCGGCATCAGCGCGAGCGAGCGCCAGACGAGGTAGACGATGAGGCCGAGGAAGACGATCGGGAGCCACGTGAGCGCGAGCCCCGAGAGCATCCCGAACCAATCCGAGAACCGGTCCACCGCCCTCTCATCGGCAGCGACCCGCCAACCTGTAGAGGCCGTCGCGCGCGACGCGCCCCGAACCGCGCTTACACGACGAGCGAGAGACGCTCGTTCGCCACGAACCGGCGGCCGACCTTGGCCGACGGTCGCCCGTCCGCCAGGACGACGTCCGCCGTGAAGTCGTTCTCGCCGCGGATCAGGGCCGAGCCGACGCCATAGGAGTCGACCGGGACGCCCCGCCCCTCGAACTCGGAGATCCGCTCGGCGTCGAAGCCGCCGGAGACGACGATTCTCACGCGCTCGAAGCCCTCCCCGTCGAGTGCGTCGCGCACCTTCTCGACCAGGCGCGGGTTGACGCCGCGCGGGTCGAAATAACCCATCTCGCTCCAGAGGGAGCGATCGACGAGCGTTCGCGACGTGTCGAGGCGGACGCCCCAGAGGCGCTCGCCGAGCGCCCGCGCGACCTCGAGCGAGCTTCGGACGGAGTCGTTCTCGAAGTCGACGAGGACGACGATGTTGAGCTCGGGGTCGGCGTGCTCCGCGAACTTCGAGGCGGCGAGCACGGTGTTCCCGCCGTACGCGGCGATCAGCGCGTGCGGGACGGTGCCGATGCCCGTGCCGCCCCACCAGGACGCCTGGGCATCGCTCGAGACGCCGATCGCCCCCGCGACGTGCGCCGCGTAGCCGTCGCCCGTCTGGACGCGATAGTGGTCGTGACGAGCCGGGAAGAAGAGGATGGGCTTCCCGTTCGCCGCGTCGACCACCCGGCGCACGTTCGTCGAGACGAGCGTGCGCCGGGCGAGGCAGCCGAGGTAGACGGTCTCGAGGTGCGCGAAGAGCGTGTAGTCGCCCTCGATCGTCATCACCGTCTCGTACGGGCGGATCTCGTCGCCGTCGTAGAGCGCATGGACGGTGAGCGCGTCCCAATCGTGCGAGGAGAGCTTGAGAATCGCGATCGCCTCGTCCATCCCGCCGAGGACGGCGATCTTCTTCTGGAAGACCTGCATGACCACCCGCGGGTGCCGGTCGTCGCGAACGAGGACGTCGCGGGCGTGGTTGAAGTACGCGTCGGTGTAGTAGCCCTCCCGGATCTTGTCGGCCGGGAGATCGAAGATCTCAGGTGAGAGCCGCTTCCTCCGCTCCGTCTCGACGGCCATCCGGACGCGATTGTACGGACGGGCCTTCGCCGGCTCGTTCGAGGCGCAAGCACTCCTCGAGCGCCTCGCGGGCGACTTCGAGCTGCTCGGGCGAAGGCTCCGCCGTCAGCACGCGACGCTGGAGCTCGTGGCCGGGGCGCGCAAGAGCCCGAGCGAGCGGGTGGTCCTCGTTCCGTTGCATCCAGCCGAAGAGCTCGACCGAGCTCGCCATGGCGCCGAGCGCCGCGGCCGCGTGCGCCGGGAGGCGAAGATGTGGAGGCGCGGCACGGGCCAGCAGGCGGCTCGCGGTCGACGTGGCGACGAGCGGCCCAACGAGGTGGGACCCACATCGCTCGTGCTCACGGGGCCGCGGCTCGCCGTGCTCGTACGTGCCGATCGTGATGTGCTCCGCCCCGTGGTACTCGGCGAGCGCCGACCCGCGGAGGGCGAGGGCGGAGGGGGCGAGCGCGAGAAGCGCCGCGATCGCCTCCTGGAGCGCAGGCGCGATCCTCGTCCCGCGAACGCCCCGCGCCGCGGCCGCGCTCCCTGCGAGCGCCGCGACGACGCCGGCGCGCTCGTAGGGAAGCCTGGCCT
>JALZGN010000151.1 GCA_030861005.1 Actinomycetota bacterium | reverse complement strand
GCGCCGCGAAGCCACGCGCCAAGGCGACCCGCTGCTTCTGCCCTCCGCTCAGCTCCGATGCGTAGCGCCCGCGCATCCCGCGCGGAAGCTTGACGGCGTCGAGCAGCTCCTCGACCGCCTCGCGCTCGCGGTTCCGCGGCACGTCGTCGCGGAAGAGCCGGATGGGCCTGCCGACGATGTCGCCGACCGTCTGACGCGGGTTCAGTGACGAGGCGGGATTCTGGAAGACGAGCTGGATGTCCTTGCGGATCGAGACAGGGCGCTTGACCGCCCGCGGGGCGAGCTCGTGGCCGCGGAGGCGGACGGAGCCGCCGCTCGGAGGATGGAGACCCGCCACAGCCCGAAGCAGGGTCGACTTGCCGCTCCCGCTCTCGCCGACGATGCCGAGCGTCTGGCCGGGGTCGATGTCGAATGAGACGCCCTTGACGACGGCGACCGAGCTGCCCGCGCTTCCGTAGTCGCACCAGAGCTCGTCGACCGTAAGCAGCCCCTGCCCGTCGCCCGCCGCCGCCTTGACGAGCGGGCGGTTCTCGACGGCGAGCTGCGGGATGTCTTCGGCTCTCAGGCAGCGAACCCAGTGCCTCGCCTCGACCTCTCGCAGCTCGGGCTTCGTCTCGCGCGTCTCGTCGTCGGCAAACGGGCAGCGCGCAGCGAACGAGCACGCCTCGAGGACGACGCTCGCGGGGGGGCGGCCGGGGATCCCCACGACGGCGCGCGGCTTGTGCACGCTCGGCACGGCTGCGAGGAGCGCCTGTGTATACGGGTGGCGCGGGCTGCGGCGCATCCGGCCGGCGCTCGTGTGCTCGACCACCTCACCCGCATACATGACGGCGAGGTCGTCGGCGATGGTCGAGAGGAGCGAGAGATCGTGGCTCACGTACAGCGCGGCGACCCCCGTCTGGTCGATAAGCGAGCGAAGCAGGGCCGAGATGCGCGCCTGTGTCGTGACGTCGAGCCCGGTCGTCGGCTCGTCGAGGAGCAGCACTTCCGGACGACACGAGAGCGCGATCGCGATCGCGATCCGCTGCTGTTGACCGCCGCTGAACTGGTGCGGGTAACGCGCGAGCGCCCGCGGCGGATCGGGGAGGCCGACCGCCTCCAGGAGCTCGAGCTGGCGCTCGCGAAGCGCGCCGCCGTGGAGCCCGAGGTGAACCGCGAGCGGCTGCGCGAGCTGGCGGCCGATCGGCATCGCCGGGTTCAGCGCCTGAGACGCGCTCTGCGCCACGTAGGCGATCCGGCGTCCCCAGATCGAGCGAAGCTCGCCCGTCGAGAGTGAGAGCAGGTCGACGTCACCCAGCTTCGACGTGCCGCGCAGAACCTGGGCGCCCGGGGCGCGGTAGCCGATCGCGGCGAGCGCGGTCGTCGACTTCCCGCAGCCGGACTCGCCGGCGAGACCGAGGACTTGCCCGGCTCGCAGGGTCACCGACGCGTTCCACACGACCACGTTCGGCTGACCGTCGGCCCGGACGTAGCCGACGGTCAGATCGTCGACCGAGAGGACGGGAGCGCCGGGCTCGATGCCGCGGTCGAGCGGCCGCGGCGGAATGCCTGCGCTCTCGGGGCTCGCGTCGGCGGTGCTCACAGCGGGACGACTCCCTTCGCGGTCTCCCGGGTCAGGTGCCTCGTCAGCGCGTCGGCGACGAAGTTGAACGCAATCGAGAGCGCGGCGATCCCGAACGCGGGCGCGAGCGTCGCCCACGGGGCGACGCTGATGAACGCCCGTGACTCGGCGACCATGAGCCCCCAGTCCGGCTTCGGCGGCTGAGCGCCGAGGCCGAGGAAGTTGAGCGTCGAGACGAAGATGATCGCGTACGTGATCCGGAGCGCGAAGTCGGCGATCGCCGGCGCGGCGACGTTGGGGAGCACCTCTCGGATGACGATCGCGCTCGTCCGCTCACCGCGCGCCTGCGCGGCCGCGACGTAGTCGTTGGTGACCACCGCCTGTGTCGCACCCCGGACGACGCGACCCATGCGGGGCAGGAAGACGAGCGCAACGGTGAAGACGAGGACGACCCGCGACGTGCCGAGGCCGGCGATGATCACGAGCACGAGGAGAAGCGGCGGCAGCGTCAGGAGAAGATCGAACGTGCGCGTGATCACCGCGTCAGGCCAGCCCCGGAGGTAGCCGCCCAGCATCCCGAGGCCGCCGCCGGCGATGAACGCGAGCACGACCGCGGCGAGCGGGACGAGCAGGATCGTGTCCCCGCCGGCGAGGAACCGGCTCAGGACGTCCCGGCCCAGGTGGTCGGTTCCGAGGAGGTGATCCGCCGAGGGACCGGTCGCGGCGGGCCCGACCCCGATCTCGGTCGGCTTGTAGGGCGTGAAGAAACGTCCGAACGCGATCAGCGCGAGCATCAGCGCGCCGATCGCGAGTCCGACGCGGCCCTCGATGCTCGTTAGAAGCGTGCGCCAGATCGAGGGCGGGGGCGCCTCCTCCTCGAGCGCCTGCTCGCGCGGGATCTCGAGCGCGGCGGAAGGGGCGACGCTCACGTCAGTGAGCCGCCTTGAGCCGCGGGTTGAAATACACGACGAGGAAGTCCGCCGCGAGGCTGATCAGGATGAACATCGCCCCCATGACGAGGGCGATCGCCTGCACCATGATCGTGTCGCCGCCGCCGATCGCCTGAACCAGGAGCTGGCCGATCCCCGGAAACGCGAAGACGTTCTCGACGACGATGACGCCGCTCAAGAGGTACACGATGTTGATCGCCACGGCGTTGACGAGCGGGACGGCCGCGTTTCGCATCGCGTGATCCCACGTGATCGAGCGGCGCGACAGGCCGCGGAGGAGCGCCGCCTGCACGTACGGGGCCGCGAGCGCCTCCCGCGCCGCGGCTCGGCCGATTCGAACGATGTACGGAACCATCGCGAGCACGAGCGTGAGCGCGGGGAGGACGTAGGCCTTCGCCTGCGAGCCGAGATCCGCCGCGAAGGCGAGCCCCGTCGAGTCGACCGGCAGCCAGCCGAGCGTGACGGCGAAGAGCATGAGCAAGCCGATCCCCACGACGAACTCGGGGAGCGCGGCGACCACGACCGTCGCCATG
Organism: Actinomycetota bacterium; assembly: GCA_030861005.1. Taxonomy (GTDB): domain Bacteria; phylum Actinomycetota; class Thermoleophilia; order Gaiellales; family Gaiellaceae; genus JALZFU01. The sequence goes on along the minus strand of JALZGN010000151.1, from coordinate 484 downwards.
AGCAGGAAGAAGTCGATCGCGCTGTTCACCCGCCTCGCCATGAACACCGCGATCGCGACCGAGACCGGCAAGGCGACGAGGAGCGAGACGAGCGAGAGGAGGAGCGTCTTCTCGAACCTCGGCACGATGTCGTCGCGGACGGACCGGTTCGTAACCGCGGAGACGCCCCAGTCGCCGCGCACGAAGTCCGCGAGCCAGTCGACGTAGCGGACGTAGATGGGCCGGTCGAGGCCCCGCTCCTCGAGGTAGGCCTGGAGCTGCTCCTCCGTCGTCTCCCGGCCGAGCGCGTTTCGCGCCACCTCTTCCGGCGACTTCACGTTCGTCGCGGCGAACGTGACGATCGAGATGACGAGGAGGGTCAGGAGAGCGGCGCCAACCTGCTTCGCGATCGTGCGCGCGCGCGCGCCGCGCGGAGGTCGCCTGCGTGGACGACCGGTCGACGGGTCCGTCGTCGGCTCGGCGGGCGGCGCGCCGGGCGCGAAGG
>JALZGN010000148.1 GCA_030861005.1 Actinomycetota bacterium | reverse complement strand
ATCGCGCCCACCGGCTCCCCGCGCGCGTCGACGAGCGCCTCCTCGGCCGCGCCGGCCGTGACCTCGATCGCCACCCGCTGCGGGGTCTCGGCGAGCGCGGCGAGCTCGAGCCCAGGCGAGGAGACCTCGCGCTCGGCCGCCTCGTCCCACGCGAGGTAGCGCTCGCCGGCGACCGTGAGCTCGTCGACCTCCTCGAGGCCGCGCTCGCTTCGCCTGCGGATCGTCCGCTCGACGACGTGGAGGAAGCGGACGCCGACGTCGACGGCCGCTCCCTCGCCCTCGACGAGACACTGCGTCTGCATGAGCCAGGGATCGTCCGCGTGCCCGTCCTCGCTGTACGCGCGTGGGTAGACGCCGCCGAAGGTCCAGCGCTTGCGGTTCTTCATCGCCGACCGGCGGTACGGCCAGAGCAGGTAGCCCTCGTAGAGGACGGTCTCGGCGATCTTCGCCGCGGCGTCCGTCAGCGCCCTCCCCCCTCCTCGGCGGCGGCGAGGAGTGCCTCGATCGCGTCCTCCCAGCTCGCCAGCGCCCTTTCCGCCTTGTAGGCGTACAGGCGGTCGAAGGTCTCCGTCCGCACCCGGAGCCACGCCGTCCCGGGGAAGTAGTGCTCCATCATCTCCTTCCAGAGCCGGACGGGGAGACGGAACTGGGCCTCCTTGTCCCACGAGATCCGGGTCGTCTGGAGGCCCTGCGGCCCGGCGTAGAAGACGCTGCCGCTGAAGAGGAACTCGAGCGGGACGTCGCCGTCGGCCAGGGCGTGGAAGTACTTGGTCGCCGCGACGTCGAAGTCGTAGGTGCACGCGAGCGGCATCTCGGCCACCGTGCTCTCGGTGAAGCCGGGGACGAAGAGCGTCGTGTTCGCCCAGAGGAGGCTGCGAAGGGTCTGACTCCACCGGCTCGGCTCGCCGAAGAGCTCGACGAGGCGCGCCTGCGCCCGCTCGTCGTAGGAACGGCGCGTGGCCGCGATCCGAACCTGCGTCGTCAGCGCGAGCGAGCGGATCGGCGCGTCGCCTCGGTTGGCGATCCGCACCCGGAAGACGAGGGTCGGCGCCGCCGCGTAGCGGAGGACTTCGGCTCCCTCGACCTCGAAGTCGAGGTCCGGAACGGCGCCGAGCGCGTGGAGTGCGGTCTCCGGAGCGCCCACCGCGCCCTACATCGGGGAGATGTTCGGCATCCGGGGGTCGATCGGGTTCTTCGGTCCCGGGTTGACGCCCGTCGACCGCTCGGCGGTCGCGCGTCCGTCGGGACGGTGCCCCTTCTGCTTCTCGTACGGCCCCTCGTTCCCCTGCCGGACGCCGGGCGTGTGCGCCGGCGCGTCCGGACTCACGTCGGGCTTTCCGACCTTGATCTCGGCCATGCTGCCTCCTTCCCGTCTCTCGTGGCCATGGTTGCCCGCCCGCGCAACTCGTCGAAGAAGCGGTCGATCTCGTGCCAGACCTCCTCGCCGCCGCCGAGGCCCTTCCATCGTGTGCGGATGAGCCCCACGAGCCCGTAGCAGCGGTCGACGGGAACGAGCCAGTGCTCCCGCGCGCCTCGCGCCCGATTGACGAGGAGCGCTTCGACGTCGGGCTCGAGCTCGGCGAGGACCGGGTTCCGCGCCCGCAGGTTCTCCCACGCCTCGAGCTCGAGGAGCGACTCCGTCGCTCCCATCGGGCTCGGGTAGAACGCGACCACGCGGCCGACCGCCGTGCTGGCGAAGAAGAACGCCATGTCGACCGGGATGCGGAGGTTCTGCCAGTCGGCGTCGTCGAGGTCGAAGTCGACGATCTCCCGGGACCGGTCGGGGATGAGCCGGTAGTGGTCTCCCCCCGCCTCCTTGCGATCGAAGAGGATCTTGCACGCCTGGCAGGCGCAGAGGATCTGCCGCCGCTCGAGGTCGAGCAGGTGCCGGTGCTCCGGCCCGATCGGCTCGCTGCAGAGGTCGCAACGTTCCTCGCCTCGCTCGTCCGGCGCGGCCGCCTTCGCGGCCGAGCGGCCGATCAGGCCGCGAAGCCGCGGCGAGGGGGCCGCCGAGCGGTGCGTCTCTGTTCGCGTCACGCCGCCGGGGCCGCGAGCGCGACCTTGACGATGCCCGCGTCCGACCTGAGGAGCGGGATGGGCTCGACGTAGAGGTCGGGGTCGTCGACCGACCGGCCGGCCCGCCGGACGTCGTACCGCCGCGCACAGCCCGCGCAGACGAGCTCGGCGCCCTCGTGGGCCGCCCGGGTAAGCGCGTCCCCGCAGGCCGGACAAACATGCCGGTACGCATAGACGCTCTCGCCGAGCGAGACGAAGAGGACGGGCTCGCCGGCCACCTCCTTCACGACCGTCCCGCCCGGGCCGAGCTCGGGGAGCGCGCCCGCGACGGACCAGACACCGCCGTTCGCGGGCGGCGCGCCTCGCTCCGGCGGCGAGAGCCGCTGCACCGACGTCAGGGGGACGACCGCCGGCGGCGCCTCCGAGACGCCCTCCGCCTCGATCCCCTCCAGCTCCGGCGCCGCCTTCCGGACGGCGTCCTCGACCGCGAGCCTAAGCGTCATCGCCGAGGACGGGCAGCCGCTACAGCTGCCCTCGAGACGGAGGTACGCGATCGCGTTCTCGACGCGGAGCAGCTCGACGTCCCCGCCGTGCGAGCGCAGGTACGGGCGCACCTCCGCGAGCGCCTGTCCGACGCGGTCCTCCACCCGGTCCGGATGCAGGTCGTGCAGGAGAAGCAGGTGCGAGACGAGCTCGTCGTCCGCGAAGGCAGCCGCGAGCTCGCCCCGGTCGGTCGCGGCGACGCGCTCGACGATGCGCGTCAGGCCTTCGCCGTAGAGATCGACGAGCGCCTCCACCGCCGCGAGCGCGGTCGTCCGCGCCGGGTCGTCGAGGGACTCGACCGCCTCGAGGAGCGCCTCGATTCTCTCGACGCGCTCCCTGACCTCGCGATCGTCCACGGATGCCTACGAGGAGCCGTTGACCCCGAGCATGGGCGAATGCACCCGCTGGAGCGTCTTTCCCTTGCCGAGGTACATGTGGACGCCGCACGGAAGGCACGGGTCGAAGCTCCGCACCGTCCGCATGATGTCGATCCCCCGGAAGTTCTCTCTGTCGTTCTCCTCGAAGATCTTCGTCCCCTGGACGGCGTCCTCGTACGGCCCGGGCGTGCCGTAGAAGTCGCGCGGACTCCCGTTCCACGGCGTCGGCGGGTACGGGTGGTAGTTGGCGATCTTGCCGTCGCGGATGACCAGGTGGTGGGAGAGGACGCCGCGGACGGCCTCGTGGAACCCGCAGCCGATCGCCTCGTCCGGGACCGTGAACTCCTGGAACACCTTCGTGTCGCCGCTCCGCGACAGTGTCAGTGCCTTGTCGATGAAGAAGGCAGCCATGGCGGCGGCGTACGCGACGAAGTAGACCCGCGCCCGGCCCCGCTCGATCGTGTTCGACCACTGCGGGATCTTCCACTCGAACTGCATCTCCGGGAACGCGGGCGACTTCGGGAGCGTGATCTGGACGCTCGAGCCAGTCGCCTTGACGTTCGGCGTGTCGACGATGCCGGCGAGGGCGGTCACCCAGAGGCGCGCGAGCGGCCCGCCGCCCGTGTCGAGCGCGACGTAGTCGCCTGTTCGCTTGTCGTACCAGCGAGGGCTCATGACCCAGCTGTAGTTGCCGCCGTCGAGATCGCGCTTCTGCGGCTTCGGGAGGGTCGTCTGGTTCCAGGGGTGACGCCTGTCGATCGGGTTCCCGAGCGGATCCCGCTCGACGAACGTCTCCTCGTTCGTCCAGTCGTCGTAGTACGAGCTTCCGAGGAGGATCCGGAGGCCGAGGTTGATCTCGAGGAGGCTCGTCGTCACGAGCTCGCCGTCGATCACGACGCCGGGCGTCACGTACTGCGCTCGGCCCCACTTCTCCATGTTCTCGTACGTGTAGTCGACGACGTCCGGGTCCTGCCAGGCGCCCCAGCAGCCGAGCAGCGTGCGCCGAAGCCCAACCTGCTCGTAGCCGGGGAGCGCCTGGTAGAAGAAGTCGAAGATGTCGTCGTTCATCGGAACGGCCTTCTTCACGAAGTCGAGGACTCGCATCAGCCGCACGAGGTACTCGGTGAAGGTCTGCGGCGTCGGCTGGGTGCCGGTACCGCCCGGGTAGAGGGTCGAGGGATGGACGTGCCGTCCCTCCATCAGGCAGAACATCTCCCTCGTCACGCGGCTGACTTGGAGCGCTTGTCGGTAGACCTCGCCCGTGAACGGGTTGAACGCCCGCATGATGTCCGCGATCGTGCGGTAGCCGTGGATCTCCGCGTTCGGCGCCTCGGTCTTCTCGGCCAGCTCGAGGACGCCCGGGTTCGTCTCCCTGACCATCTGCTCGCAGAAGTCGACGAAGATCAGGTTGTCCTGGAAGATCGTGTGGTCGAAGAGGTATTCGGCCGCCTCGCCGAGGTTGTAGATCCACTCGGCCATGGAGGGCATCTTGATTCCGTACGCCATGTTCTGGGCGTAGACGGAGCAGACGGCGTGGTTGTCACCGCAGATGCCGCAGATCCGACTCGTGATGAAGTGGGCGTCGCGGGGGTCCTTGCCCTTCATGAAGACGCTGTAGCCGCGGAAGACCGAGGAGGTGCTCTTGCACTCGATCACCTCCCTCGCGTCGAAGTCGATCTTCGTGTAGATGCCGAGGTTGCCGACGATCCGCGTTACGGGATCCCACGAGACGTCGACGATGTTCCGAGCCTGGGGCTCGACCCTCTCTCGCACCGCCATCTCTCGTTCTCTCCTTTCGTTACCGCGGCCAGCGCGGCTGGTAGCCCGAGGTGAGCTCAGGACGGTTGTGGTGCCACTTCGGCTCCTGGTTGGCCGTCTTGTTCGTGATCCCGCGCAGCTTCCGGATCAGCGGCCCGTAGGCGCCCATGAGCGCCGACGACACCGTTCCGCCCGGCGGTTGGTCCATGAACGGCATGAACTTGTCCGGGAAGCCCGGCATCGTGCAGGCGATGCAGATTCCGCCGACGTTCGGACACCCGCCGACTCCGCCCTGCCAGCCGCGCTTGGGGACGTTGCAGTTCACGACCGGCCCCCAGCAGCCGATCTTCACCTGGCACTTGGGCGAGTTGTAGTCCTTCGCGAAGTCGCCCTGCTCGTAGTAGCCGGCTCGATCACACCCCTCGTGAACCGTCTTGCCGAAGAGCCACGTGGGGCGAAGTTGCTCGTCGAGCGGGATCATCGGCGCCAAACCCGCCGCCTGGTAGAGGAGCCACGTGAGCGTCTCCATGAAATTGTCCGGGTTGATCGGGCAGCCCGGGACGTTGACGATGGGAAGGCCGCCCGCCGAGCGGAAGTCCCAGCCGAGGTAGTCGGCGAGGCCCATGCAGCCGGTCGGATTGCCCGCCATGGCGTGGATCCCGCCGTAGGTGGCGCAGGTGCCGGCTGCGACGACCGCCCAGGCGCCGGGCGCAAGCCGGTCGATCCACTCGTTCAGCGTGATCGGCTCGCCGGTGACCTCGTCGTTTCCCATCGAGGTCCAGTAGCCGTCGCCGTTGATGTTCTCGTTCGGAACCGACCCCTCGACGACGAGCACGTACGGAGCGTCGAGCTCGCCGCGCGCCGCGGCGCGGAACGGCGCCATGAACTCCTCGCCCCCGAGCGTCGGAGAGAGCACCTTGTTGTGCAAGTGCACCTTCGGGAGCCCTGGGATCTCTCCCAGGGCGATCTCCTCGATGGCCGGCACGCCGCCAGCCGTCATGGCGATCGTGTCCCCGTCGCAGCTCATGCCCTCGGACGTCCAGAGGATGTGCACCTCGTCGACGGCGTCCGGCTTCGGGCCGCCGAAGATGCCTCGACCTCCGGGTGCCTGATCAGGTTCTGCACCAACGCTCATCTGTCTCCTCCCCTCGCGCCTGCGGCGGCGGCGACACCGTCCGCGCCGTCCGTCCATTCCTCTTCGAGCTCGAGCGCCTCGACGGCGAGCTCCTCTCCTCCGACCAGCTCCACGTCAACACTCGCGCATCGCGGGCAAGCCACCGGGAATCCGTCGAGCTGGCTCTCGCTTCTGCACCGAGAGCAACGGACCGTCGCGGGAACCTGCTCGATCACGAGCTCCGCGCCTTCGACCGCGGTCCCCTCCGCGACGAGCGTGAAGGCGAACTCGAGGGCGGACGGCACGACCTGTCGGAGGTGGCCGACCTTCAGCTCGACCTTCGTCACGCGTCGATTGGCGGCGTGCTCGCCTGCGATCTTCATCACCGCCTCCGCGATCGCGAGCTCGTGCATCGAAGGCCCTACCTAACAGATCCTCGGAAGCGGATCGCCGACGAGGAGATCCATCACTCGCCGGCCTCCGAACGCCGTCTCCACCAGCACCATCCCCGGTGGCTCGCTCTTCACCTCGCCGACCTCCGCAGCCGTCTCGCAGCCAGGCAGGGACCGCAGGGCGGCAACGGCCTCCCCCGCCGCCTCCGGCGCCACGAACGCGACGAGCTTCCCTTCGTTCGCGACGTACATCGGATCGATGCCCAGGATCTCGCACGCGCCGGTGACTGCCGGGGGGACGGGAACATGCGCTTCCTTAACGAGCACCGCGACGCCGGCTGAGCCGGCGAGCTCGTTGAGAACGGTCGCGACGCCGCCGCGGGTGGCGTCGCGAAGGCAGCGAAGAGCAGGGCCGGCCGCGGCGAGGAGCGCGTCGACGGCTGGCCAGAGGGAGCACGTGTCGGACTCGATCGGCGCGTCCAGCTCGAACTCGCCGCGCGCGAGCATGATCGCCGTCCCGTGTTCGCCGATCGGGCCGGAGACGAGGATCCTGTCGCCGGGACGGATCGACGAAGGCGAGAGGCTCGCCCGGTCGTCGAGTCGGCCGATCCCCGTGGTGGTGACGTACATCCCGTCAGCGTGACCTCGCTCGACGACTTTCGTGTCGCCGGCGACGATCTCGACTTCGGCCGCGCGCGCCGCGTCGGCAATCGCTTCCACCTCCGCCTGGAGGTCCTCGGCGGACAGGCCCTCCTCGAGAACGAGCGAGAGCGTCAGCGCGAGCGGTCGTGCGCCGGTCACTGCCAGGTCGTTCACCGTCCCGTTCACGGCGAGCTCGCCGATCGACCCGCCCGGGAACCGGATCGGCTTCACGACGAAGCTGTCCGTCGTGACGGCGAGAGCGACACCGTCGACCGCAAGCGAGCCAGCGTCGCCGAGCTCCGCGAGCCGGGCCGACCCGAAGGCCGGCAGGAAGAGACCCTCGATCAGCGTCGCGGTCGCCTTCCCGCCGGCGCCGTGGGCCATGGTGATCTGCGGGTCTTTGAACCGCGGCGGCTTCGACCGAACGCGCTCGATCATGGCGAGCGCGTGCTGCTCGCGCTCGGCGATCGAGGTTTTCTCGGTCATCAAACCACCGCCCGCTCGCGCGCGAACCGTCCGTAGTTGTAGTACGCGGCGCAGGCGCCTTCCGATGAGACCATGCAAGTCCCGATCGGACGCTCGGGCGTGCACGCCGTCCCGAACACCTTGCACTCCCACGGCTTGATGACGCCCTTCAGGACCTCTCCGCACTGGCAGGCCTTCGGGTCGGCCACGCGCACGCCGGGTACGTCGTAGCGGAACTCGGCGTCGAATTCGCGATAGGCGTCCGAGAGCTTGAGGCCGCTGTGCGAGATGAACCCGAGCCCCCGCCACTCGAAGTGCGGGCGGAGCTCGAACACCTCGGCCAGGACTCTCAGGGCCTGCGGATTGCCGTCATAAGGAACGACCCGCTTGTACTGGTTCTCGACTTCACAGCGTCCGTCTTCGAGCTGTCGAAGCACCATGTAGACGGACTGGAGGAGGTCGAGCGGCTCGAAGCCGGAGACGACGAGCGGCTTCCCGTACTGGCGCGGGATGAACTCGAACGGACGCGCGCCGACGACGGTCGCGACGTGCCCGGGCCCGATGAAGCCGTCGAGCCTGAGGTCGGGCGACTCGAGGAGGGCCCGAAGCGGGGGCACGATCGTGACGTGGTTGCAGAAGCAAAAGAAGTTCCGGACGCCCTCCGCCTTCGCGCGCATGAGCGTGAGGGCGGTCGAAGGGGCGGTCGTCTCGAAACCGACGGCGAAGAAGACGACGTCGCGGCCCGGGTTCTCCTTCGCGATCCTGAGCGCGTCGAGCGGCGAGTAGACCATTCGCACGTCGGCGCCTTCCGCCTTCGCCTCGAGGAGGCTCCCGCTTCCGCCTGGAACGCGCATCATGTCGCCGAAGCAGGTGAAGATGACGCCGTCCGCCTTCGCGACGGCGATCCCGTCGTCCACCCGGCCCATCGGAATGACGCAGACCGGGCACCCGGGCCCGTGGACGAGCTCGACGTTCGCCGGGAGAAGGTCGTCGACGCCGTACTTGTAGATCGTGTGCGTGTGGCCGCCGCAGACCTCCATGACCTTGTAGCGCCGGCCGGGCTCGACGGTGGCGAGGATCTGTCCGGCGAGAACGCGTCCGAGCTCGGCGTCCCGGAACTCGTCGACGAACCTCATACGTCGAGCTCCCCGTCGAGGCGAGCGAGTGCTACGCCGGCGTGAACGAGGACTGCCTGCCCGGGCGCGACGGAGCCGACGAGAGCGGTCATCACCGTCGTCTCGGACCCGTCGCCGTCGGCGCAGAGCGCGAGCCCGTCTCGCGAGGCGGCCAGGACGAGCATCGGGATTCCCTCGTCGGAGCACGTGACGCAGTGGTTCGGGCCGCAGTCGCCGCCGGCGCTCATTCGATTGCGCTCGCTTTCAGGTCCTCGAGCTCCTGCTCGTACGCGTCGCCCATCTTCTGAAGGAGCTCGAGCGTCGCCCGCGCTTCCTCCTCGTCAACTCGCGACATCGCGAAGCCGACGTGGATGAGGACCCAGTCGCCCGGCTTCGCGCCGTCGCCCTCCCGGTCGAGGAGGCCGACGTTCACGTTCCGAAGCACCCCCGCGACGTCGACCCTCGCGAGCCGGTTCGACTCGTCTACGACCTCGATGACTTGCCCCGGAATGGCGAGACACACGTCCGCCGAACCCCCTCGAACTCGGACGCGGATCGTCTCGAATCGAGAGCGCGGCGTCAAATCTCTGCAGGCGCTTACGCGGCAGCGATCGCAGCCGCCGCGTACCAGACCCCGAAGCCCGCGCTCGCGACGCCGAGCGTGGGGGCGACCACGCGAAAGCTCGCGCGCAAGGGGCCGTGAGCGAGGACATAGCCGAGCGCCACCGAGAAGAGCGCCATCGAGAAGGCGGAGCCGACGGTGAACGTCACGAGCGCCGCCGACGCCGCTGCACCCTGCACGGTCGCGAGAACGAGGACGGTGATCGCGGCCGACCCCGCCATCCCGTGCACGAGGCCGACCGCGAAGGCCTGCGAGAGCGAGCGGACGTGCTCGGGCTCGTGTCCGTGCTCGTGCAACGACCCGCGGGCGTGGTCGTCCGCGTGGCCGTGGAGGTGTCGGTGCCGGAGCTCGCCGTGCGCGTGGACGTGCGCGTGGAAGAGCCCCCGGCGCCACAGCACGAGCAACCGCAGCGCGAGTGCCGCGACCAGGGCGCCGACCGCCACCTCCGCTGCCTCCGTGAGCGGTCGCGGGACGACCGCGCCGAGAAGGACGACCGGAAGCCCGGCCCCGAGAACCGTCGTGCCGTGGCCCGCTCCCCACGCGAGACCGAGCGCGCACGCCCGGCGCAGCGGACGACCGACGGACGTGGCGAGTAACGTCGACACGGCGACCAGGTGATCCGGGTCGGTGGCGTGCCGGAGACCGAGCACGAGCGCCACCGCGAGAACGGCGAGGACGCCGTCACCCTCGCCGAGGCGGCCGAGTAGCTCGTCGACGCCCGCCACGGTGCTTCCTCCTCACGCCGGTGAGAACGGGGGAGCGATCATATGCCGGGTGGAGCGCCGCCGCTATCGCGTCACCGGCGTCGTCCAAGGCGTGGGCTTCCGGCCGTTCGTGTACGGCCTGGCGAGCCGCTACTCGCTCGGCGGCTACGTGCTGAACGACGGCGAAGGAGTCGTCATCGAAGCGGAGGGAGACCCCGCGACGCTCGACTCGTTCGCCGCGGCGCTCGGGGACGAGGCGCCCTCGCTCGCGCGGGTCGACACGGTGATCGCAACGCAGGTGGCGCCGTTGGGCGAACGACGCTTCACGATCGGCGCGAGCCCGTCGACACGGGGAAGCGCGCTCGTCCCGCCCGACGTCGCCACTTGCGACGCCTGTCTCCGGGAGCTCTTCGATCCGAACGACCGCCGGTTCCGCTACCCGTTCATCAACTGCACGCAGTGCGGTCCTCGCTTGACGATCGTCGAGCGCGTGCCCTACGACCGTCGGAACACGACGATGGCGGCGTTTCCGATGTGCGCGGAGTGCCGGCGAGAGTACGAGGATCACGGCGATCGCCGCTTTCACGCCGAGCCGATCGCCTGCCCGGAATGCGGCCCGACGCTCTCGATGCGACTGGAAGACGCGGTCGCCGCGATGCGAGACGGCAAGATCCTCGCCGTCAAGGGCCTCGGTGGCTACCACCTCGCTTGCGACGCGGCGAACGACGACGCCGTCGCGCGCCTCCGCGCTCGAAAGCATCGCGAGGAGAAGCCGTTCGCGTTGATGGCGTCCGACCCGGGGACCCTCGCGCAGCTCGACGAGAGCGCGCTCGCGCTCCTGCACTCGCGCGAGCGGCCGATCGTGCTCGTGCGCCGCCGCGCCGACGCGCCCGTCGCCGGCGCCGTCGCACCCGGAACACCGTGGCTCGGAATCGTCGTCCCGTACACGCCGCTCCATCATCTGCTCTCTGCCGACTTCGGCGCCCCGCTCGTCATGACGAGCGGGAACCGCTCCGACGAGCCGATCGCCTACGACGACGACGAGGCGCGCGACCGGCTCGGCGGGATCGCCGACGCCTTCCTCGTCCACAACCGGCGCATCCACCGGCGGTGCGAGGACTCCGTCGTGCGTCCGGCGTTCCCGGTCCGGAGGTCGCGCGGCTACGTCCCCACCGCCCTTCCGCTTCCGGCGCCCGCGGCCCGCCCGGTCGTCGCGGCCGGGGCCGAGCTCAAGAGCACGTTCTGCGTGGCCCGAGACGACAAGGCGTTCCTCTCGCCGCACCTGGGCGACCTCGACACCGAGCTCGCGTACCGCGCCTTCCTGACCGACCTCGAGCTCTACCTCGACATGGTCGGCGTCGTGCCCGAGGTGGTCGCGTACGACCTTCACCCCGAGTACCTGGCGACGAAGTGGGCACTCGAGCGGGACGCCGAGCTCGTCGGGGTGCAGCATCACCATGCCCACGCCGCCGCTTGTCTCGCCGAGCATGGCGAGGCGGGGCCGGCTCTCGCGGTCGTCTTCGACGGCACCGGCTACGGGATAGACGGGACGCTCTGGGGCGGCGAGGTCCTTCGCGTCGACCTTGCCGAGCTCGAGCGGCTCTTCTACCTGGAGCCCGTCCCGCTCCCCGGCGGGGAGGCGGCGGTCCGCGAGCCGTGGCGGATGGCCGCCGTGTATCTCGAACGAGCCGAGAGGCCGGTGCCGTTCGAGCGCTGGCCGCTCGTTCGCCCGAGCCTCGGCGTGAACGCCCCCCCCTCGTCGGGGATGGGGCGCCTCTTCGACGCGGTCGCCGCCGTGCTCGGCGTCCGCGACGTCTCGACGTACGAGGGCCAGGCGGCGATCGAGCTCGAGCTGCTTGCGGAGGGGAGTGACGCCGAGCCGTATCCGTGCCGCGTCGGTGGCGGCCTGATCGTCGGCGCCGACCTCGTCATGCTCGCGCACGACGACCTCGCCGCCGGGCGCCCGCGGGCCGAGATCGCTGCCGCCTTCCACGAGGGCGTCGCGGAAGCGGCCGCGGCGGCCTGCGC
>JALZGN010000268.1 GCA_030861005.1 Actinomycetota bacterium | reverse complement strand
GTGTCGGCGCCCGCACGCGTCGCGACGAGGACGAGCGCGGCGATCCGCTCGCGCGCGCGGCGCCACAGCTCGAACGCGAGGTAGCCGCCCATCGAGGCGCCGACCGGGACGAGACGCCCGTCCGTCGACGCGAGCACGCGATCGGCCCAGGCGCCGAGGGACGGCTCCGCATCCGGGCCGGGAAGGTCGGGCGCGCTCACCGGCCAGCCGGCCCCCTCGAGCGCCCGCTTCGTGTCGGTCCACATCCGGCAGTCGAGCGGAAACGCGTGCAGGAGGAGGACGCGGGGACGGCTCACAGCTCGCGCCGGCGGAGAGCGACCGGACGGCCGACGAGCGCGTAGACGCCCGCGGTCGCAAGCACGATCCCGAGCCACGCCGGGCCGAGATCGGGTTGGAGCATGCTCGGCAGGCGAAACGAGATCGCACCGCGCTTGTAGAGCTGCTCTTGCCAGAAGTCCTGGAGCGCGTTCGCAAGCCCGTAGACGAGCATGAGCCCGAGGTAGAAGGCGAGCACGACGCGAAGGCGGCGAGCGCGGAGGCGCCCGACCTCCCGCGAGAGCGCAAGCGCGCTCAGCACGAGGAGCACGCCGTCCAGGCCGTGGTGGTGACCGAGGTGAACGGCACGGATATCGGGGTGACCCGGCTCCGGAACCACTTCACCCGCCATGAAGACGCCGCCCAGACCCGCGTAGAGCCCGAGCTCGGCGGCGATCCAGGGCACGGCGGCGAGGACGAGAGCGAGCGCGAGCGCGAGCCGGATCGGATCGCCCGGGAGGCGGCGCGGCGGCGTGCCGACGCCGCTGCGCCTGCACGCGTAGATCGTCAGGGCGAAGGCGAGCGAAACCCCGAGCGCGGGAACGATGTTTCCCGGCTTTGCGTCCAAGTCGTCCTGCTCCACGACGCCCGGAACGGCGACGACGAGGCAGAGCGCGACCGCGGCGAGCGCGAGCGCGCCGGCGACCCGAGTCGCGATCCGATCGGCCGCGAACGCGACGAGCGCCATCGCCACGAGAGCCGTGGGGAAGTTCAAGAAGACGAGCGTGCGGCCCACGCCGCCTTCGACACCGTCCTCGCTCACGTTTAAGAAGACGTCCGGCGGAAGCCGTGCGTACGTGGCCGCGACCGCGACCGCCACGACGCCGAAGAGCGCCCAGACGCCGAGCGGCTCGACGAGGCTCGACCCGTCGTCCGCCTCGCGCGTCACGCGGCGTGTGTACGCGCGAGCCGGGCCAGCTCGATTTCGGGCGCCACCGCCGGACGTTCCTCGAGGCGGCCGAGCCAGGAGGCGAGCGAGGGGAAGACGCGCACCTCGACCCCGAGGCGCGCCTCCGCGCGAAGGATCCAGGGAACGTAGGCCGCGTCTGCGAGCGTATACGTCCCTCCTGCAAGGTACGGCGCGGATGCGAGCTGCCCGTCGAGCCGCGCGAGCTCGCCGACGAGCCGCTCGAGCGATCTGCCGGGGCCGCTTCGAAGCGCGTCGTAGTACGGCCCGGCGGTCTCGTCGAAGCGCTCGAACGCGAGGCGGACGAGCGCCCGCTCGGCCGGGTCGGCGGGCATGAGAGCCGGTTCCGGGAAGCGCTCGTCGAGGTACTCCATGATCACCCGCGACTCGGGCAGGACGAGGCCGCCGTCCTCCACGAGAACGGGGACGCGACCGTTTGGATTCTTCGCGTAGAGCCAGGCGGGCCGGCTCTCGAGGTCGATCTCCACGGGCTCGTAGTCGACGCCTTTCTCCCGGAGCACGATCCGGACGCGTGCGCAGTACGGGCAGCGGGCCGCGTCGTAGAGCGTCAGCACGGCATCAGCGTAGAAGCTCGATCGCGCCTGGCGTCTCGCGAGCTCGTTCGTACCCGTGCTCGGCGCCCGCGAGCCCGAAGACATGGGCCAGCGAGGCGAGAAGGTCGTTCACGGCCGGGAGCTCCTCGACGGAGCGCGCGGTTCGCGCCGTTCGCCGCACGGCTTCGGGATCCGCGCCGGTCAGCCGCGCCATCAGGCGGGGGTTCGCCCCGAGCGCGATCACCTCTCCCGGCGGGAGCGGGCCGTAGTGCTCGGGCACGGAGAGGTACTCGTCGACGACGCGGCCGCGCTCGAGCGCGACGTAGCGAACGACTCGGCCCTCCTCGGCGCCGATCGCAATCACGAACGCTCCCATGCGGTCGGAGAGCTCGCGGGCGAGGCGGCGAAGCATCTCGGGCTCGCGGTCGCAGAGCTCGTCGTGGACGGACGTCCAGCCGTCCCGCGGTGGCGCGACGACGCTTCCGCGCGATCCGCCGGGCAGGCGAGGAACGAACTGGCGGACGGCCCGGGTCACCGCGTCGAGGTCGTCCGTCTGCACGTGGATCGAGCCGAAGGACGCCTCCCGCGCGCCTGCGAGTCGCTCCGCGATCACGTCCACCCGTGCGACGAGCACCCGCGCCACCTCGCTGAAGCCCGCGCGGATCCATGCGTCTCCCGCCTCGTGGGTCGTCTCTAGGACGACTTCCTCGGCCCCGTCCTCGCGCGCGCGGACGACGAGATCGCGCAACCTCTCCTCGGTCGGTGCTTCCTCGAGCCGAGTCCGGTAGCTCATCGACGGAGGACTCTAAGCCCGACGAGGAGGTAGTGGGCGACCACGTTCCGGTGTTCGCCGAAGCGCTCGCCGAAGGCGCGGGTTTCGTCCGTCGAGACGTCCCGTCCCTCGAAGTAGAACGACGAGACCGCCTTGCGAAGGCCGAGGTCGCCCGCCGGCCACGCGTTCGGGCGCGCGAGATGGCGGGCGAGGAACCAGTCCGCCGTCCACTCGCCCACGCCGGGCATCGCCGTCAGCTCCCGCTTCACCTCGTCGTCCGCGAGCGCGCCGAGCCCTGCGAGGTCAAGTGGAGCACGGGCGAGGGCGACGACGTATTCCGCCTTGCGCGTGGAGAAGCCGAGCGCACGAAGTCGATGGGGCGCGACGTGTGCGACGCGGTCCCGCCTCGGGAACGCCCACGCGCGCTCGTAGCGCTCGCCGAACGTCTGGACGAACCGCGCGCGAATCGCAAACGCCGCCCGAAGCGAGACCTGCTGCGCCGTGATCGAGCCGACGAGCGCCTCGAAAGGATCGGGCGCGAGCGGCGGGCGAAGCCCGCGAAGCTCGCGGGCGAGGCGAGCGAGCACCGGGTCGGCGGTCTCGGCGAAGCGCGCGAAGCCGTCGAGGTCGAACGGTGCCCCGAGGAACCGCCGGACGTCGGCGGCGAGCGCGCGATCATCGGGCCGGATCGAGACGCCGCCCGGCGCGGCCTCGACGGTCACCTCCCGCCCGTGGAAGACGCGAATGAGCCGCCCGTCCTCCCACAGGTTCGCCGGGTCGGGTCCGAACGCGCGGAAGCGCTCGGTGGAGAGCTGGAAGTCGAACGGTTGGGGAAGCGAGACCCGCACGCCGCGCGAGCGCGTCAGGGAGAAACGGGCGCGCGCTCGACCCAGCCGAGGATCCGCTCGACGTCCTCGGGACCGCTTCGGTGGTTCAAGACGCAGATGCGAAGCGCGTACCGCCCGTCGACGCGAGTCGAGGAGATCGTCCCCTCCCCGCTCTCGAGAAGCCGCCGGTCGAGCTCGACGTTCAGCCGCTCGAGCGTCCCCTCTTCCTCGACGCCCGCCGGGCGGCGGCGAAAGCAAACGACGCCGAGCGTCGCCGGCGAGAGGAGCTCGAGCTCGCGCGAGTTGCGGATCCGCTCCTCCGCGAGCGCCGCGAGATCGAGCGAGCGGTCGATCGCCGCCTCGAACGCCTGGAGGCCGAAGTACTGGATCGAGATCCAGAGCTTGAGCGCGCGCGCGCTCCGCGTGAGCTGGATCCCGCGGTCGGCGAAGTTCACCTCGACGCCGCCGACGGCGGTGTCCTGCAGGTAGTCGGGCATGATGCGGAACGCGCGCGCGAGAAGGGGTCCGTCGCGGACGAGCAGACAGCCGCACTCGTACGGCTGGTAGAGCCACTTGTGGGGATCGAGCGTCACCGAGTCGGCCTGGTCGAGGCCTGAGAGCCAGCGCCGGCCGCGCTCGGTGAGGATCGCGAAGCCGCCGTAGGCGGCGTCGACGTGGAGCCAGACACCGCGCTCGGCGCACACCTCGGCGACCTCGGCGAGCGGGTCGATCGCCCCCGTGTTCGTCGCGCCCGCGTTCACGACGACGAGGAACGGCTGCCGTCCCGCGCGGACGTCCTGCTCGATCGCGGCGGCGAGCGCGTCCGGGCGGAGGCGAAACCGCTCGTCGACGGGGAGCGCGCGGACCTGCTCCGAGCGGAAGCCGAGGATCCGAAGCGCACGCGTGACCGACGAGTGGCCCTGTGTCGAGACGTAGACGACGGCGCTCTCCGAGCGCCCACCCGCCTTCGTCTCGCGCGCGCAGGCGACCGCGGTCAGGTTCGCCTGCGAGCCGCCGCTCACGAGGACTCCCGACGCCTGGCGCGGGTAGCCGATCCACTGCCGAAGCCAGTCGAGGACGACGAGCTCGACGGTGCTCGCGCCCGCCGACTGGAGCCACGTCCCCTGGAAGATGTTGACGCCGCTCGCGAGGAAGTCGCCGAGGATTCCCGGCCACGTGGGGCAGCTTGGGATGAACCCGAAGAAGCGCGGGTGATCGTGGTGCCCGGTGAACGGGAGGACGTCCGCGCGCAGGCGGCGAGCGATCTCGTCGAAGTCCGTCGGGCCGGCCGGCGGCGGCTCGCGGAGTCGCGACTCCATCTCCGCGCGCGAGGCGCCCCGCCAGGCTCGCGTCTCGCCGAGCGTCGCGTGCCGGTCGACGAGGAGGTCGACGACCCGGTAGCCGAGAGCCCGCATCGTCTCCGGATCGAGCTCCAGGCCGTCCGCCGCCGTCCGCGTCTCGCCCCGGGCGGGATCCTCGGAGAGGGTCACGAGCGTCCGTTCAGCGCGCGTCCGACGTCGAAGAAGTCCTCGAACGGCTCGTACGGGAGACGCCGCTCGGCGAGGTAGCGTGCGAGGCCCCGGGTTGCGAACACGCGGTCGGCGAGCTGGGCGGCGCACCGGTCCGAGTACCCGTCGCCCACGTAGACGAGCTCGCCCTCGCCCGCGAGCTCCCGGGCGACGGCGCGCTTGCACGACTCGCCGCACACGCCGCAGTCGTCGCCGTAGCTCCACTCCACCCGCCAACCGTCGGGAGCCGCCTCGACGCGGTTCGCGTGCAGCTCGACGTCGACGTCCTCGCGCTCGAGGATCGGCTCGATCAGCTCGCGGAACCCGCTCGAGACGACGACGAGTCGCCAGCCGCGCTCGCGCGCGAGCGCGACGAGCTCGCGGAAGCCGGGGCGGACGCGGACGTTCTCGAGCTCCCAGCGGACGACCTCCGCGAGCGGGCGCCGCACGGGACGAAACTCCCGGGTGATGACCTCGCGGAGCGAGAGCCGTCCGCCGTGCAAGCCGCCCTCGACCTCGTCGTAGACGGCGCGGTCGCCGAAGCGACTCGCGATCGTGTCGAGGAGGTCCTCTTCGGTCACCGTGCCGTCGAAGTCGACGACGAGCGTCCGCTCGCTCACCGCGGAAACGCTACTCGATGGCGGCCGGCGGTCTGCCTCCGCGGGCTAGCACGAGCCCGGCGCCGATCACGAACCCGCCGGCGAGCTGGACGGCACTCATCTTTTCCGAGAGGACGACGAGCGCGAAGAAGGCGCCGAGGAACGGCTGTAGGTTCGCGTAGAGCGACGCCCGGGCGGCGCCGACTCGGTCGATCGCGGTGAACCACATCACGTTCGTGAAGACGAGCGAGAAGAAGAGGCTGTAGACGAAGGCCGCCCACGCGAGCGCGCCGAGCTCGGACCACTCCTGCGTGGCCAGCTGCTCGGCCGCGGCGGCGAGAAGCGGGACCGATCCGGTGATCAGGACGAAGGCGCTGATCCGGTACGGCGAGTAGCGGCGCATGAGAGGGCCCATCGACACCGAGTAGCCGGCCCACGTGACGGCGGCCGCAAGCGCGAGGAGGATGCCGCCGAGGTCGCCCGACAGGCCCGTGGAGGCGCCGGCGGCCACGAGGGCGACGCCCGAGAAGGAGATGGCGGTCGCGAGCCAGTGGCGAAGGCGGAGGCGCTCGAGCCGAAACGCCCGCGAGATGAGGGCGACGAAGATCGGGAGCGTCCCGAAGACGAGCGCGACCGTGGCCGCGTTCGTCAGTCGTACCGAGTAGGTGAACGAGACCTGGTTGAGCCAGATGCCGAGGGCGGCTGCGGCGAGGAGCAGGACGACGTCGGCGCGCCGGACGCGGAGCGTCTGCTCGCGAGCATAGGTCACGCCGGAGAAGAGGGCAGCGCCGAGCGCGAAGCGGACGGACGAGTACGAGAGCGGCTGCCACCCGTGCGTGAGGGCGTACTTGACGACAGTGAAGTTGAAGCTCCAAAAGAGAACGGTGGCGACGAGGAGAACGTCCGCGGGGAGCCGGTGCCGCACGGCGGCGGACGATAGCCGGGGCCGCTTGGACGCCTGGGGTAGAGTCGCGCGCGATGGCCGAGCCGACGACCGACGACATCGACTACCTCGTGGGGCCGGCGACGCCGCACTTCGCCTACCAAATCCGCGCCCGCGTCCGGGCGCTCGTGCGCGATCTGCCAGAGGACCATCCTGTTCGGCGCTACGCCGAGGAGAAGGTCGACCTCCTCGACCGCCTCGGGCACGCGTCGTCGAAGGCGGAGGAGGGGCCGCTCGAGCCGCCCGACCGGCTCGGCTGGGAGCTCTTGCCGAGCCACGCGACCGCAAGCGATCCGCTGCCCCCTCGCTGATGGCGCCGAGCTTCGAGGGCAAGTCCGTCCTCGTGACGGGCGGCTCGCGGGGAATCGGCAGGGGGATCGCGCTTCGGTTCGCCGAGCTCGGCGCCGCGCGGGTCGCGATCAGCTACCTCCGAAACGACCGCGCCGCCGAGGAGACGGCCGCCGAGCTTCGCGCGCGCGGGGCCGAGGCGGCGACGCTTCGCGGGAACGTCGGCGATCCCGAGAAGGCGCGTCGGATCGTCGGCGAGGCCGGCCGGCTCGACGTTCTCGTCTCGAACGCGGCGACGGGTGTCATCCGAAGCCTCGAGGAGCTGACCGAGCGGCATTGGGACTGGACGCTGAACGCGAACGCCCGCGCCCTCCTCACGCTCGCACGCCACGCGGCGCCGGAAATGCCCGCCGGAAGCTCGATCGTCGCGATCACGAGCCTCGGTTCCACGCGCGTCCTGCCCCGCTACGCCCTCGTCGGGACCTCGAAGGCGGCCCTCGAAGCGCTCGTCCGCTACCTCGCCGTCGAGCTCGCGCCGCTCGGGATCCGCGTCAACGCCGTTTCTGCCGGGCTCGTGGAGACGGGCGCGCTCGACTTCTTCCCCGACCGCGACGAGATGATCGCCGAGTTTCGGCGCCGGACGCCGGCCGGCCGCCTCGTCGACCCGGGTCACGTTGCGGACGCGGTCTGCTTCCTCTGCTCGCCCGAAGCCGAGATGATCCGCGGGCAGGCGGTCGTCGTCGACGGCGGCCACTCGCTTCTCGCATGACAGACGATCGCTTCCAGCACGACGCCTTCTTCGTCGACCAGCTCGTCCGTCCGATCGCGAACCTCTACCGGATCTCGACGCTTGGCCCGGACGGACGGAGCCCCGGCGCGCCGCTGGCGTTCGTCCGACAGAAGAAGCTCGCAATCCGCGAGGACATCCGCTTCTTCGCGGACGAGAGCGAGAGCGTGGAGCTCTTCCGGCTGAAGGCACGCGGATTTACCGAGTTTCGCGGTCGCTACGACGTCTTCCTCCCAGACGGGCAACGAGCCGGCGTGCTCGAGAAGGTCTTCGGCGCCTCGCTTCTGCGCTCGACCTGGCGCATCCTCGACGCGGACGAGCGGGCGATCGGAAAGGCCTACGAGCGAAGCCTGCCGATCGCGCTCCTCCGCCGGGTCATCGACGTCGTGCCGTACGGGGAACTCGTGCCGATCGTCTTCCACTTCACGATCGCCCTCGATGAGCGCGAGGTCGGCGAGCTCCGGCGCCCGATCGGGCTCCGCGACCGCTACATCCTCGAGCTCGGCGGCGACCCGGAGCGGCGGATCGACCGTCGCCTCGCCGTCGCGCTCGCGATCGCGCTCGACGCGCTCCAGTCGCGGTAGCCGCCTCCCCGCGGTCCGTGCGGCCGCTCGTAACGCTTCCGAAACTCCAGCTTTGGCGCTTCCGCGACTTTTGGTCACACACGCGCGCGCGGCGCCGCGCTAGGCTCGACCGCGAGGGGGTAGCTCAGGGGGTCCCCCGGGGGTAAGCATGACGCGCGCGAGCCGTCGTAGCGGCGCGAGAGTCGTCTTGTCTCAGGCGGTCGCTGCCCGGCCGTCGCCACCCGGGACGAGGCGGCCGATCGTGTCGCGCGCTATGTACGTCGCGATCTTCGGGTTCTCCTGCAGGCGCCGCATCGAGTACTCGTACCAGCGGCGCCCGTACGGGACGTAGATCCGGAGGCGATGACCGTCTCGAAGGATCTCGTCCCCGAGCGACTCCCGCACCCCGAGCAGCATCTGAAACTCGTACTCCTCACGGCCAAGGCCGTGCCGGTGGACGAGCTCCACCCCACGCTCGACGAGCCAATCGTCGTGGGTCGCAATCGCGACGTACGCACCCGCCTCGAGAAGCGCCTCGACGACTCGCACGAAGTTCTCGCGGATCGCCTGGAAGTCCTGGTAGGAGATGTCCTCCGGCTCCAGGTAGATCCCCTTACAGACGCGAACGCTCGGCTCGAGCTCGCCCAGGTCGCGAACGTCGGCGAGCGTGCGGTGGAGCCGGGCCTGGAGAACGACGCCGACGCGCGCGTGGCCATCCGCCCGCAGCTCGCGGTAGACGGCGAGCGTGTCGGACGTGGTCGAGGCGTCCTCCATGTCGATCCTGACGAAGTTGTCGCGCTCCTCGGCGCAGCGGACGATGGACGCGATGTTGTCCCGGCAGAAGGCGCGGTCGAGCTTCAGGCCGAGCCCGGTCGGCTTGACGCTCACGTTCGAGTCGAGCCCCTGCCTTCGAATCGTCTCGAAGACGTCCATGTACTCGTCGACGAGCGCGCCCGCCTCACCGCGCGTGTGGATCTCCTCGCCGAGGACGTCGATCGTGGCCATGCGCCCCCGCGCGTTCAGCTCGCTGACGACACGGCACGCGTCGGCGAGCTCCGGGCCCGCGATGTAGCGCTCGGAGAGCCGCCGTACGACCGGCCGGGGCACGGCCGGAAGCATCCGGACCAAGGCGCGATCGAGCAGCACGGCGCTCAGATTCTACGCCGGTCTATCCCTCGCGCATGAACCCC
>JALZGN010000098.1 GCA_030861005.1 Actinomycetota bacterium | reverse complement strand
CGAGCTTGCCGGATGCCCCTACGACGCAGACCCTCATCGTGTCCCTCGTTCCGTACGGCTCGGCCGCATGCCCAGTGACTCTACGGAAGCGACGCGATTAGCGACGACGCTGGGCTTGCCGCCGCCTAGATCCTCACCGCGCGCCCTCTACGGCCCACGGCTCTACCGTGGCCGGCGCCCTGACAAATTGCGGCCGGCGTATACGAGCTGACGCCGCGCAAGCGCCGAGAAGGATCTGACGCGGCGAAGCGACGAGCTCGCTCGCCGACGGCAAGAGCTTCCGTGGGTCGAGATCGACAAGGAGTACAGCGTCGAGACCGACGAAGGGAGCGCGTCACTCGCCGATCTGTTCCGCGGGCGCTCCCAGCTCCTCGTGTACCACTTCATGTTCGGCCCGGAGTACACGGCGGGCTGCCCCGCGTGCTCGGCAATCGCGGACGACTTCAACGGCTTCGTCGTCCACCTCGAGAACCACGACGTCGCGATGTGGGCCGTCTCGCGCGCCCCGCTCGCGAAGCTCCAGGTCTAAAGCGCCGCGTGGGCTGGAGCTTCCCGTGGGCATCGTCTTGACGGCAGCGACTTCAACCTCGACTTCAACGTCTCGGTTACTGAGGAGCAGGAGCGCGAGGAAAACGTCGAGTACAACTACCGCCTGGTAAACAGGAAGCCGGTCTACGAAGTTCGGGAAGCGCCGGTCGCCGAGATGGCGGCCGCGACGGGAACCGATCCTTCGACCTACACGCGGGAGTCGCCGGGCATGAGCGCGTTCGCGCTCGAGGACGGCGTCGTTGACCACACGTACTCCGCCTCGCCCGGGGACTCGACGCCCTCTGGCGCATGTACCAATGGCTTCGACCGAGCACCGAAGGGACGCAACGAGACGGGGCCCTGGCTCCGTCGCCGCGACGAGTACGACCAGGACTAAGCGCCCTCAGCCGAGTGCGAGGAGACGCACGGGGCCGCGAGCGAATGACCGCTCGCAAGCTAGGTCAACCATCACCGGCACGAGCCGACGCTGTCCTCTCCTCGCCGGGTCGCCAGCCGAGCGCGGTGAGCGCCTCGAGCAGTTGCTCGGGAGCGAGGGCGTGGGCCGTCGCGCCACAGCCGGTGGTCGTCTCGGCCGCGAGGAGCGCGTTCAGGATCGCCTCCTCCGTCGCCTCGACGACGGCCTGAAACAGCGGCGTGATCCAGCGGTTGGACAACATCCGCACATCGACCGTGAGCGGAATACCGTCGTCCATCTCGTTCGGTGGAAGCCCGCGGTTCCCAGTCGCAAACGCAAGGAAGAGATCGCCGCTGAAGTTCTCGCCTAGCCCGCCCGCGCGCGCGACGCCGAGGCCGGCTCGCTGTGCCAAGCGGGCGCACTGACCGGGCACGAGGTACGCGTCCGTAGCAACGACGACGATGATGGAGCCGGTGCCGCCGGCCTCGTAGGAGGCGCCTGGCGCAGGCACCTCGGTCGTCGGCAGAGCCGCACCGACGGGATAGCCGACCACGCGAAGCTGTTCGCGAGTGCCATGATTCGCTTGCACAAGGACGCCGACGATCGCACCGCCCACGTCCGCGGCGACGCGGGACGCCGTGCCGATACCGCCCTTGAAGCCGTGGCAGATCATGCCGGTGCCGCTGCCGACGCTTCCCTCGGGGACGAGTCCTCCTGAAGCGGATGCGAGCGCAGCGCGAACGTGCTCCGCAGTGACGTGCATGCCGTTGACGTCGCTGAGAACGCCGTCCCACGTCTCGCCGACGACCGGCAGACTCCAGAAGCCACGCGCGCCACCTCGCTGCTCGACTTCCCAGGCGACGAGCGCATCACGGACGACTCCTACCGAGTGGGTGTTCGTCAGCCCGACCGGCGAGTGGAGCATGCCCGACTCGCGGATCCACTCCAGCCCCGTGAGCTCGCCGTTGCCGTTCAACCGGTGGGCGCCGGCGAAGACCGGCTCGGCCCATGGAGACCGCTCGTGGGGGAGCACGACGGTCACGCCCGTTCGTACGTTGTCGCCCTCGTGGACGGTCGCGTGGCCGACAGCCACCCCCGCGACGTCTGTGATCGCATTCAGCGGCGCCGGCGGGAGAGACCCAACGGCGATTCCGAGCTCCCGTGCGCGCGGCACCCGCTAGCGCTCCGAGGGCTGGCGAGGCTTCGGCTTCACGTGCGCCAGGAGGGACGAGTCGGCATCACGTGCGCGCGATCAGCCCGATGGCCTCGCGTCGGTCGGCGTAGAGGCATGCTGCCCTGTGTTCACCGGCATCGCGAATCGGCATGAGCTCCGGGTCGACCTCCGCGCAGTCTTGCTGCGCGATCGGGCACCGCTTTCGGAATCGGCAGCCGCTCGGAATGTCGACCGCGCTCGGCGGGTCGCCCGTGAGCCTCGTTCTCCTTCGCTTTTCACCGGGCCTGAGGAGGGGAACGGAATCGATCAATCCGCGCGTGTACGGGTGGCGCGGATCCGAAAAGAGCACTTCGGTGGCGGCGGTCTCGACGATCCGACCCAGGTACATGACCGCGATTCGCTCAGAGACGTGGCGGACGACCGCCATGTCGTGCGTGATCAGAATGAGCGTCAGCCCGAGGTCGCGACGCAGCTCGGCAAGCAGGTTGAGGATCGTCGCCTGCACCGACACGTCCAGGGCCGACACGGGCTCGTCGGCGACGAGGACGTCGGGCTCGAGCGCGAGCGCGCGCGCGATGGAGACTCGTTGGCGCTGCCCTCCGGACAGCTGCCGGGGATAGGCCTCGAGCGCGGAGTGTGCAAGCCCGACGAGCTCGACAAGCTCGCGACAGCGCTCCTCGACACGCTCGCGCGGGACGACGCGGTGGACGCGGAGGAGCTCCGCCAGGATCCGGCGCACCGAGAGGCGCGGGTTCAGCGACGAGTACGGATCCTGAAACACCATCTGGATGCGCCGGCGTGTGGCCCGATCGCGCTTCGCTCGCAGGGTTCGCCCGTCGAACTCGATCTCTCCGGCGGTCGGCTCGTGGAGCCCGACGATGCAGCGGGCAAGCGTCGACTTTCCGCAGCCGGACTCGCCGACGAGACCGAGCGCCTCTCCCCGGTCGAGGGCGAGATCGACGCCGTCCACCGCGCGGATCACGGGAGCGGGCGCCGCGAGCAGTCCTGGGAGGACTCCTCCACGGGCGGCGAAGTGCATCTCGAGCTCCCGGATACGAAGGAACGGCTCAGGCATCTTGGAGCACCGGATCGCGCCGGGTCGCTTCCACGCAGACGGACGAATGGATGCACGCTGTCGATCGGTCGGCGGAGAGCGGAAGCGGCGGAAACTCCCCTGTGACGCAGTCCCGCTGGACGAACGCGCAACGCGGATGGAACGGGCATCCGCTCGGCACCGAGGCCAGGTCAGGTGGCGTGCCGGGGATCGGGCGCAGATCCTCACGCACGTCGTCGAAGGCGGGTGCCGAGCGGAGCAGACCGAGCGTGTACGGATGGCGCGGGTCCGCGAACACATCGACGACCGGCCCGCTCTCGAGGATCTGGCCGGCATACATGACGACGACCCGCGAGCAGAGTTGCGCGACGACCGGCAAGTCGTGCGTGACATAGAGGAGGCTCAACCCTTCCTCGGCCTGGAGGTCGGCGAGGATGCCCAGAATCTGGTCCTGGATCGTGACGTCGAGCGCCGTCGTCGGCTCGTCGCAGAGGATTAGCTTCGGGCGACAGGAGAGCGCAATCGCGATCATGACCCGCTGGCGCATCCCACCCGAGAGCTCGTGCGGGTAGGCGCGGGCGCGCTGGGGCGCGTCCGGGATGCCGACACGGCGCATTAGGTCGATTGCCTTCTTGCGGGCTTCCGTCCCCTCGAGACCCAGGCCGACCCGAAGCGCCTCTGCGATCTGGGCACCCACGCGCATCAGGGGATTCAAGGAGCTCATCGGCTCCTGGAAGACGATCGAGATCGATCGTCCTCGCACCTTGCGAAGCTCGGCTTCGCCGAGGGCGGCGAGGTCTCGACCGTCGAAGACGATTCGGCCCGCCGCGATGCGCGCGGGCGGTCGTAGCAGCCCGAGCAGCGCTCGAAGCGTCGTGCTCTTGCCGCAGCCAGACTCCCCGACGAGGCCGACCGCCTCGCCGGGAAAGACGTCGAACGAGACATCATTCGCGGGCACGACGACGGCCCGCGAGGTCGGAATCTCGACTCGGAGGTTCTCGACGCGAAGGAGCGGCTCGCTCATTCGGTGCGAAAGAGGTCGGCGAGACCGTCGGCGATCAGGGCGAGGCCGATCCCCGTCATCACGATCGCAAGCCCGGGGAACGTCGCAAGCTGCCAGTTCGTGGTGAGGAATTCCTGCCCGCTCGCGATCATGCGCCCCCAGTCCGGGGTCGGAGGCTGGATTCCAAGACCCAGGTAGCCGAGCGTCACGATCGCGAGCAGGTCGAGGACGATGTCCGACATGGCGAAGACGACGGCCTGCGGAATCACGTTCGGGAGCAGGTGCCGGACGATAATCCGGCCGCTTCCGAGGCCGGCGACCCGGGCCGCTTGCACGTATTCGTGCTCCTTGGCGACGAGCATCTCCCCTCTCACGATGCGTGCGTACGAGACCCAGCCGACGATCGTGATCGCGATGTAGATGGAGCGCGCGCCGGCGCCGAGGGCGAAGACGATGGCGATCATGAGGACGTAGAACGGGAAGGCGAAGACGACGTTCGTGGCCCAGCTCACAACGGAGTCGACCACCCCACCGAAGAACCCGGCAATACTCCCGAGCGCCGTCCCGATCACGAAGGGAAAGAGGACGGCCAGGAAGGCGGTCCTGAGGTCGACGCGGGCGCCGTAGAGGATCCGAGACCAGATGTCGCGCCCGAGATCGTCCGTGCCGAGGGGGTGGTCGCGCGACGGCCCGAGCAGGATGCTGTTGAAGTCTTGTTTCGTCGGGTCGTACCGGGTGAAAAGCGGAGCTGCCGCCGCCAGGGCGACGATCGCGCCCACGATCAAGAGGCCGGCGACGAGCGAGCGCCTCCGTCCCCACCGCGCGGCGCCGGCGCCGAGCCAACCTCGGCGTGCATCGGCGACGGCCGTGCTCACCGGAGCGCCACTCGCGGGTCGACGAGCGAGTAGACGACGTCGGTCGCGATATTGAGGAGGACGACAGCGATCGCGAACACGAGGGTGACGCCCTGAACGACCGCGAAGTCGCGGTTCGCGATCCCGTCGAACATGAGCTGCCCGAGTCCGGGGATGGCGAAAACCTGCTCGATCACGACCGTGCCCCCGATCAGGAACCCGATGTTCACGGAGAGCACGGTGATGGTCGGGATGGCGGCGTTTCGAAGTACGTGGCGGGCGATCACCTGGCTCGTCGCGAGCCCCTTGGCGCGCGCGGTCGCGATGAAATCGGCGTCCAGCACCGCGATCATGCTCGCTCGGAGACTCCTGATCGTGATCGGCGTAATCCCGATCGCGATCGTCAGGGCCGGCAGCACCGACGACCGCAAGTGCCCGAGGCCGCCTTCGCCCCAGCCGCCCGCAGGAAAGACGGGAACGGTTAGCGCGAGCGCAAGGATCAGCATGACGCCGATCCAAAACGACGGCATCCCGAGCCCGACCACGGGAAGGGCTCGGATCGCGTGGTCGACCGGACCGTCCCGCCGAATCGCCGCCAGGGTCGCAAGCAGCACGGTGACAATGATCGTCAGCAGGGTCGCGAGGAGGATGAGGAGGCCGGTGACCGGCAGGCGGTCGACGACGAGGTTTCGAACGCTCGTGTTGTGGTAGATCGACTCGCCCAGGTCTCCGCGCGCTAGGCGCTTCAGAAAGAGCCCGTACTGCGCGTAGAGCGGCCGGTCGAGCCCGAACTCATGGTGGATGCGCTGGATCGCGCGCGGCGTCGCCCGCGGCCCGAGAAGCGCCCGCGCCGGGTCGCCCGGAACGAGATGGATCAGGAAGAAGACGAGAACCGTCACCCCGAGCACTGTCGGAACCCCCTGCAAAAGGCGCCGGGCGACGAACCGCCCTCGCCTCATCGCGCGTGATCCGAGCCGTCTCTGTCGAGCGCCGCTACTTCTCGAGCCACACGTCTTCCATGTGGAAGTTGCCCAGCGGCGACACGTAGAATCCGTGCACCTTCCCCGACCACGCGTAGTTGTAGGGCGAGAACGTGAGCGGAATTTGCGGCATCTCCTCGGCGTGCAACTCCTGGATCTGCTTGTAGATCGCGCCGCGCTCCGACTCGTCGAAGACCTTCTCCGACTGGTCGACAAGCGCCTTCATCTTCGGGCTCGTGTGGTAAGTGAAGTAGTCGTTCGAGGCCGATTCGTTCAAGAACCACGCCGTCCGCTCGTCGGGATCCGGGATGTCTTCCGTCCAGTACTCAGGAGTAATCTCGTACTCGCCCTTCCCCTGCACCTCGAAGATCTGGTTCACGTCGATGTTCTTGATTTTCATCGTGATTCCGATCTCCTTGAGCTCCTGCTGAATGATCTCGGCGAACTTGTCGCCGGGCGAGGTCAGGTACGTCGTCGAGAAGCCGTTCGGCACGGACGAGGCGGCCATCTCCTGCCTGGCCTTCTCCAGGTCGAACTCGTACGCGTCCGGCTGTGAGATGTAAAAGGCCTCGGAGGGGGCGAGGTAGGAGTCGGCGGGCTTGCCCTGGCCGAAGAGAGCCGCTTTCACGAGCGCCTCGCGGTCGATCGCGTACGAGATCGCGCGGCGAACGTGCACGTCGTCGTACGGTTTCACGTTCTGGTTCATGAGTAGATAGTCGACCCGCGTCGAGGGAAACGCCTTCGCCGCGAGGTTGGGAGTCTTCGAGAGGCTTGGCATCGACGAAGAAGGCGGGAAGCGGATGATCTGCGCCTGGCCGCCCTTCAGTTGCAAGATGCGCTGGTTGTCATCGGAGACGTTCGTGAAGCGGATGGCGTCGAGGTAGGGCTTGCCCTTCTGCCAGTAGTTCGGATTGCGGACGAGCGTGAGGTGGTCGCCATGCTTCCATTCGCTGACCATGAATGGCCCCGTTCCGATCGGCCTCTTGAAGAACTCCTTCTCGCTCATGCCGCCGAAGTTCTTCGGGATCACGGCATTGGCGAAGAACGAGATGATCGCGGGGGTCGGCGCCCAGGGAAGCTTCGTCGTCACAACGACGGTCGAGGGATTAGGCGCGGTCACGTTCTTGATCGGGGCGTCGATGTAGGTCAAACCTTCGCCGCTCGTGCGGGCGCGGTTGATCGACCAGGCCACGTCCGCCGCAGTCAGGGGCTTTCTGTTCGAGAACATGACGCCTTTTCGCAGGTGGTACGTGAACTTCGTGTTGTCGGACGAGCGGTCGTAACTCGTCGCAAGCCAGGGCTTCAAGTCCTTTCCGTCCGGCGTCACCATGTACAGAGGCTCGAAGATCTGCTCGTTCGTCCAGATCGACTCGTTGTCGCCGACGACGGTCTGATCGAGGGAGATGTTGTCCGCGGGACGGGCGAACACGAGGGTGCCGCCTCGCTTCGGCGTGCCCGACTCGGACGAGGGCGACGACGATCCCCCACAGGCCGCCGCGAGCGCGGCAAGGCCGAGCAGGAGCCCGCCAAGGCTTAGGCCAAACCGACGCGACGTTCGCATCGCTCTCCCCCCTCGGCGACCAGAGGCCACCGTTTGCTCGCGTCTCGCCCGTTTCGGCTGACGTGGAACGGTCGTACGACCGCCGGGCACCGCGCCTCAACCCCGACGCTCAGAAAGCGCAAGCGACCCCTGTCGACAGGCCACTGGGCCGTTCATCGGCCGGATCGTATCGGCGTCGCGACAAGAGCGTCAACGCGCAGTTGGGAGCACGTCGTGGCAGCCGGGTTCGCCCGTAGCAAACCGCGCCTCTGTCCCTTTTTCGAACGATTACGAGCTTCTGGTACCGTCCGGCTCCGCATGACGGCACGTATGCCGGGACGGCTTCCTCGGAGAGCGTAACGCAGGCCGCCGGCGATTTGGCCGCGTCGCAAGCGGCAGCAGAGCAGGCGCTTCACGACCATTTCGCCTCCGTCGCTCGCCGGCACCGCGTTCCCGGGATCGTGTACGGCGTCGTCATCGATCGGCGACCTGCCTTCGCAGGGGCCGTGGGCCTCGCCGACGTCTCGACGCGTCGCGCTGCCGACCCCGCTGCCCGGAGTCGTCTCTGCTCCATGACGAAATCGTTCGTCGCGGCTTCTGCGCTGATCCTTCGTGATGCTCGCGCGCTCGATCTCGACGAGCCGATCGAGTGCTACGTGCCGGATCTCGCGTCGCTATCTCCGCCGACGAGCGACTCGCCCGCCGTTACGCCGAGAAGCCTCCTCACGATGTCGAGCGGGCTCTCGACAGACGATCCGTGGGCCGATCGCTGTCTGGACTTCTCGCGCTCCCAAGTCGACGGCCTCTTCGCCCGCGGCGCGACGTTCGCCCACCCCCCTGGCGTCGCGTACGAGTACTCGAACCTCGGCTGGGTCATGCTCGGCCGCGCCGTTTCGAACCTCGCCGGCATTCCGGCTCAGCGGTTCGTGCAGGAGAACCTGCTCGCCCCGCTCGGCCTCGACAACACGTCATGGCGTATTCCGTCCGTCCCCGCTATGGCGGGACACCGCCTTCGCGGCGACGAGGCGGTTCTCGAGTCTCCCCCGCTCGAGGACGGCGACTTCGCGCCGATGGCCGGTCTCTGGAGCACGGCGCTGGACGTCTCACGCTGGATGAGCTTCTTCCTCGACGCCTTTCCGGCCCGAGACGATCCCGAGGACGCTCCGCTTCGTCGCTCCTCACGCCGCGAGATGCAACAAGTGCACCGCCTGGAGACGGTCGCCGCGTGCGCCGAGAGCGGCAGTCTCAGCGCCTCGGGGTACGGATTTGGCCTCCGCGTCGAAGCAGATCATCGCTTCGGACAGATCGTCGGCCATCCCGGCGGCCTTCCGGGGTTCGGCTGCTACATGCGGTGGCTCCCGAACCGGGGCGCAGGCGTGGTCGCGTTGGCGAACCGAACCTACGCTCCCATGACCGAGCCGACGCTTAAGGCTCTCGCCGTCCTGGACGACCTCGGACTAATCGACGCCCCGCCCGCGCCCATTTCGCCGCATCTCGTCGAGGCGCGCGACCGGCTCGTCGCGATCTTGAACGAATGGAAGACGGACGGTCATGAAGAAGTCTTCGCGCCGAACGTCTTTCTCGACGCCGACGAGGATGCCCGACGCCGAGAGGCGAGAGGGCTGCGCGAAGAGCTCGGGACGCTGCAAGCCGGCGATCTGGAAGCGCAAAACACAGCTCGTGGAAGCTTCCGCTTGCACGGGGAACACGGAAGCGCGCGCGTTCACCTCCTCTTGACGCCGGAGGTCCCGCCACGAATCCAGCGGTACGAAATTCAGCGCGGTTCTGAGCCGAACTGACGCCTTGACACCGCCGACGCGACGCCGTCGCGTGGCAAGGGGGGTCGGAGTTTCGAGACCGCGCTTATGGCGCGAACGCGGGCAGGACGCCGCCCGGGTACGGCTGCGTGGTCGATTCACCGAAGGGCGCGTACGCCGCTTCACCCGACCGCGTCTCGTTCGCAACGCCGGTGCCGTGCCTGCGCGCTAGGTCGACGACCGGATACAGAAGCTCCTCCGGCTTGGGCCTCGCGCCGACCATGACCACCACGCACGGCCCCTCGCCCGCGCCGACGAACACGTGCTCCGTCCATGGGGGACAGTGGACGAAGTCCCACTGCTTCAGCGGCCGCTCTTCGCCTTCTACGAGGAGGAGGCACTCGCCGGAGAGAACGAGGAAATCCTCTTGCGCGTTCTCCCCGTGGTACATGCCGTTCGGCTGCCCCGGCAGGAGCACCTGGATGTTGATCCCGAAATCGGGGAAGCGAACGTCGCCCTCGAAGGTCACGGCGGAGCCGAAGTTCTCGTGGCGCCACCAGCGTGCGTCACGTGCATTGACGACGAACCACCCCTCGGTTTCGGGAACGAGGCCGTCGTCTGCCTGCGCCAGCCGTGCTTCTCGAACCACGCGTGCCTCCTTCGCTCGCCTACGGAATGAGTGCGTGGGAGGCTAGTGGGCGCGAAAGCTGTTCGGCACGGCGCCCGCGTTCGCTCCTGACCGAGATCGCGCGCTGCGATCGCCACCGCCACATGCGCGTGTGGCGGACAAACCGGCTCTGGTCGCCGAGCGAACCTCGGTTTTGGACGCGCGACGGGGTGGACCGGTCGAGCGGCGCGTCGAGGGAGCGGTTAGAGCCCGAAGGCGGACCGCATGCTCGCGGCCGACGCCGCGTTCCCGAGGAAGGTGGTGATCCCGAGCATCTCCTCGGTCGTGCGAAGCAGCGAGTAGTGGTTGAACCTCGCCGACGACGTCGTCCCGGGCTGCACGGAGGGGCTCATGACAAGCGTGGGGATGTGCTGCGCGTCGGTGAAGTCGTCCTCGTCCCAGGTGAGGAAGACGGCGGTCGAGCCCGAGCGGTACTCCGGGCTCGCGAAGATCTTCGGTAGCCACGTCGAGAGCCAAGTGTCGCCGTTTCTCACCTCGGCATCGATCGTGCTCGCGCTCGGACAGGAGTGCATGTCGTTGCAGAGATTCGGCGTGATGAACGTGAATCTCGCCGAGAGATTCGGGGGATCGGTGAGCGGGACGTCCTGGCTCGCACACGGAGTGCGGATGTTCGTGTAGTACGCCGCCGGGTTGTGGCGGACGACGTAGAGCCCCGAGTTGAAGAGGTAGCAGTTGGAGGGCATCGACTCCTCGAGTGAGCGCCAGCCGCTCCCGAGCTGCGAGAAGATGCTCGGCACCGAGAGGGGGTGCGCCAAGGGATCGCCGTCGTCGGTGATCCCCTGCGTCGAGCCGGACGTCATCGCGATGTAGTTGGCGAGGCTCGGGTGCGCCTCGGCGAAGAACTGCGTGGCGAGGCCGCACCGTCGGGCGATGCTGTTTATGTAGGGCGCGTTCGAAGACCCGATGACCTGTGCGTACGTCTTGTTCTCCATCACGATCCAAACGACGTGCTGCCAGACGGTGGGCGGCCCGGCGGCCGTCCCGCACGCGGTGTCGGCGACGGATGCACAGGCGGTCGTGGAGGCCGTCGTGTCCGAGCGGCGCGACACATTGCCCGCGGCGTCGAACGCCTCCACCGCGAAGCTGTGCGCAGTCTCACAGGAGAGTCCGGTGACCGTGTAGCTCGTCGAGCGCGTCGTTGCGACGGCGGTCCCGTCGGCATACACGCGGTACCCGGCGACGCCGACGTTGTCGCGCGCGGCACCCCAGGCAAGGGAGGCGTTGGTTCCGGTCGTGCCGGTTACGTGGAGGTTGCGCGGTCGCTGCGGGGCGCTCTTGTCCTCGCGCGTCGAGATCCGGAGGAGCGCGTGTGGGCCTCGCTCACGGCTTGCAAGGGCGAAGCCCCCCGCGTCGCGGGTGGTGAGGACGAAGGTGACGCGACCCTCGCCGCCCACGAGCGACGTGACGTCGACGGACGTCCAGCGCCGTCTGCGGAATGCGCGTGAGGACCCGGTCGCCGGCCGAAACGACGGGGCGTTCGCGTACGTGATCGTGCGCTCGCGCCAGCGATTGGACGCGACGTTGACTCGGTAGCCGCGCGGCGAGCCGCCCAAGGCGTAGAGACGGAGCGTCGCCGTCGCCACGTCGCCGGTGAGGTGGCGCACGTTAAAACGGAGGTACGTACGGGCGACGGGGGAACGGTCGACGCGAAGCGTTCGCGCGGCGCCGAAGTTCGTCCGCCTTTTGGCCGCACTCACAAACGCGTCGGCGACCGGCTCGAAGGCGAGCGTGCCCACACGGTTCGCGGAAGCGCCTGGGGCCAGATCCTTCACGGCCGCGCGGGGAGCGGTCGCCACGAAAGCCGCGATGATCGCGGCGGCCGCGAACACGATCACGGATGGGCGAGGCACTCGTTTCGCCGCAGTGAGCCGACCGAGCGAGATCGCGGCACCCTAACGGCGTCGCTCGTTCGGCGCAACGGAAGCCTTACAACGCGCTCACACTCGGCCGTTCACGTCGGTAGCGGCCCGATCCACCGCGATGATCGGGCGGGGACAAGGAGCGTTTCCTGCGAAGAAGAAAGCCCCGGGAGCTTTTGAGCTGACCCACGAGGACGAGCTCTCGGACAGCCGTACTAGCCGCTTTCGATGCCCTCGGCCTCGGCGAGGTTTCGCCCGATGCGCCGCGCGAGCCGCGGGAAGGCGAGGGTGATCGCGATGCCGACAACGAGCCAGCCGGCGATGATGTACGGGAAGAGGTTGTACGGATGGGGCGGCCGCGGCCACAGGTTCTTGTAGAGCGTGTAGACGAGCGCGGCCAGGGCGAGGATCGGGACGATGACGCGCCACGGCGCTTCCCGGCGGCCGAGGTGCAGGAACTTCATCGCGCCGATGTTCGTGACGACGTACGCGACGAGCATGCTGAGCACGCCGAGCGTGCCCATGTAGAAGAAGGCGTTCACCGACGTCGTTCCGTTG
>JALZGN010000090.1 GCA_030861005.1 Actinomycetota bacterium | reverse complement strand
GCCGGCGGTGGCCGGCCGCCGAGGATCCCCGAGTGACGCTGCCCGCTCGCGCCGCCCGGCTCCGCGATCCGGCTCTCCGCGGGGCGCACCTCTTCGTCGCCTCCGGGTTCGCCGTCGCGCAGCCGCTCCTGGACGTCCTCTCGAAGAACGCCGAGTTCTTCGCCGTCCGCGGCTCGACGCCCGGCGACATCGTCCTCTTCGCGCTCGTCGTGACGTTCGCCCCGGCGATCGTCCTCCTCGCCGTCGAGCTCCTCGCCGGCCTGGTCGACCGGCGGGCCGGCTTGCTCCTCCACCTCTTCTTCGTCGGCGCGCTCGTCGCGACGTTCGCGATCCAGGCCCTCGAGCGGCTCGACGTCGCGAGCACCGCCACGCTGATCGCAGGCGCCGTCCTAGCGGGGGTCGCCGCGGCGTTTGGAGCCTGGCGGGCCCGCTTCTTCCGGACGTTTCTCGCTGTGCTCGCCCCGGCGCCGCTCGTCTTCCTCGCGCTCTTCCTCGTCGACTCGCCGGTGCGTGAGCTCGTCTTTCCGGCCGACGTCGACGTCGCCCTCGCGAACGTCCGCACCGATACGCCCGTCGTCATGGTCGTCTTCGACGAGCTGCCGATCGTCTCGCTCATGGACGGCGAGGGGAGAGTCGACGCTCATCGCTATCCGAACTTCGCGCGGCTCGCGGCCGACTCGACGTGGTTTCGGAACACGACCACGCTCTCGTCGTCGACCACCGTCGCGGTGCCCTCGATCCTGACCGGGAACACGCCGAAGCACGGTCGGCTGCCCGTCTTCCAGGACTATCCCGACAACCTCTTCACGCTCGTGGGCGGCCATTACAGCCTCGACGTGACCGAGTCGCAGACCCGGCTTTGCCCGGCCGAGCTCTGCGAGCGCGAGCGGCCGAGCGCGCGAACACGGCTCTCCGGTCTCTACTCGGACGCGCGCGTCGTCTACCTCCACCTGGTCGCCCCGCCGCGGCTCGAGGACCGTCTCCCGCCGATCGACGAGGCGTGGACGAACTTCGGCGCCGAACAACCGGCCGGACTCGAGGGCGTGACGACGAGCGTGCCGAGCCGCGGGGGCCGCTCGTTCTACGTCGGGCGTGTCCGCGACTTCCGCGACTTCGTCCGGGGCATCGAGCCGGACCGTGACGAGGCGCCGACCTTCCACTTCCTCCACACGCTTCTTCCGCACGGCCCGTGGCTCTACTTCCCGTCCGGCCGCGCGAGCGCCGTGGCCGTGCCGAGCGCGCCCGGTCGCCACGCCGAGCGGTGGCTGAACGACGCGCTCACGCTCCAGGCCCACCAGCGGCACCTGCTCCAGCTGGGGTTCACCGACCGGCTGCTCGGCGAGCTGATCGTGCGACTGAAGCGGGAGGGTCTCTACGACCGCGCCCTCGTCGTCGTGACGGCCGACCATGGCATCAGCTTTCGGACCGGCGACGACCGCCGCTCCCCCACGCCTACGAATCTGCCCGACCTCGCGTTCGTGCCGCTCTTCGTGAAGCTGCCCGGCGAAGCGAGCGGGCGCGTCGTGGACCGTCACGTCCGAACGCTCGACATCCTCCCGACGGTCGCGGACGCGCTCGGGATTCGGGTGCCGTGGCGGATCGACGGACGCTCGGCGCTCGCCGCGACGACGGCTGCCGAGGGCGACGAAGTCCGCGTCGGGAACGTCGCGACGTCGTTTGCGAGCGCGCTCGCGGCTCGCGACGAGGCCCTCGAGCGCCAAGTGGCCACGTTCGGAACCGGCGATTGGCACCAAGTCTTCACGGCCGGCCGCTACGGCGGGCTCGTCGGGCGCCGCGTCGAGAGCCTTCGAGTCCTCGGAGAGGCGGGCGGCGAGGCAGTCGTCGACGCCACCGGGAGCCGGCGCCTCCGCTCGCTTCGCGAACCGGTCCGGGCGGTGCCTTCCCCGCTGGTGGGGAAGCTTTCCGGCGTCGCGGACGGAACGGCGCTCGCCCTCGCGATCAACGGCCGCGTCGCCTCGCTCACCGAGGCCTACGACATCGGCGGCGGCGTCCACTTCTCGGCGCTCGCGCCCGACTCCGCGTTTGCGGGCGGCGAGAACGACATTCGCCTCTTCGTGGTCGACGGACCGGCCGCCCACCCAGACTTCCACGAGCTGCGAACCTCGCTCTCGTAAGCGCCCCCGGCATGGAGCCGCGGCGCTTGCGGGGCGGGGCGCGAGGAGACCGGCGCGCGCGCCTCCTCAGCCTCGGGCGAGCAACTCCTGGCGGAGGCTCTCGAGGCGGCCCCGCACGCTTCCGTCGACGCGGACCGAGCCTGCCTGAAGGACGAGGCCCCCGATCAGATCGGGGTCAACGTGCCGGGTGGCGTCCACTCGACGCCCCGCCGCCTCTTCGATTTTGCGGACGAGCGTCGTCGCCTCGTCGTCGGAGAGCTCGACCGCGGTCGTGACCTCGACTTCGATCACCCGCTCCTCCGCGGCGAGGAGCCGCTCCCACTCTGCGTGGATCTCCCGGAGCTCTCCGATCCGATCCTTCTCCGCGACGAGCCGGACGAAGTTCCGGAAGACCTCGTTCGCGCCCGCCAGGACGGTCGCGAGCGCGTCGCGCTTCGACGCGGGCTCGATCTGCGGGTTGCGAAGGAGCTCCACGAGCTCGACGGAGGCCTCGACGGCGGCGATCAACGCATCGAACTCCTCGCGCACCCGCGCGGTCGCGTCCTTGTCCTTCGCCGCCTCGAGGAGCGCCTCGGCGTAGATCCGGTGCGCGACCGCCACGGCCGGCTAGTTCTCGGAGGCGATTCGGGACATGTCGATCTCGGCGATCGTCTCGTCGATCAGCCGCCGCTGGTCGTCGGCGTCGAGCGACTTGCGAGTCACCTTCTCCGACGCGAGGAGCGTGAGCTCGACGACGTCGCGGCGAATCTCCTCGCGCAGCTTCCGGTTCTCCGCCTCGATCGCGCGCTGGTTCTCCTCCAGCCGGCGCTCGAGGTCGGCGTTCGCGTCCTCGCGGGAGCGACGCAGCTGGTCTTGCGCCTGCCGGCGCGTCTCCTCGAGCAGGCGGTCGCGCTCGGCGCGGGCCTCCTCCCGCTCCGTCCGCGTGAGCTCGCGGAGCTGGCGGGCCTCTTCGCGCGCCTTGTCGGCCTCGTCGAGCGCCTGGCGGATGCGGTCCCGGCGCTCCTCGATTAGCCCCTGGATCCGTCTGAAGGCGACCCGGCGGAGCACGAAGAGGACGATCAGGAACGTCAGGATCGTCCACACCATGAGCCCCGGAACGACGTCGATGAGCGAGCCGCTGTCCTCCTCCTGCGCGAGCGCGAGCGAGACGAACGCGTCCATCAGACGAGCACGAAGGCGAGGAGGCCGCCGAGGAGCGCGTAGAAGACGACGGCCTCGGTGAGCGCGAACCCGAGCCACTGGATTCCGGTCAGCTCGCCGCGGAGCTCGGGCTGGCGCGCGACCGCCTGGATCATCGAGCCGAAGATGTACCCGATGCCGATCCCGGCGCCCACCGCGCCGAGGCCGACGCCGACGCCGAAGGCGATCGCCTTGCCGAGGTCGGCGACATCGCCGGTTGCCTGTGCGAGAAGAACGTCCACCCGAGCTCCTTTCCGTCCGTAGCTAATGCTCCGGTTCAATCGCGCCGCCGATGTAGATGGAGGAGAGCAGCGCGAAGACGAAGGCCTGGATCGTCACGACGATGACGACCTCGAAGAGGTAGATGAGCGTCCCGATCCCGAGCGAGAACGGCACGAGCCACCACGCCGAGAAGATGAAGATGAGGCCGATCAT
This sequence comes from Actinomycetota bacterium, assembly GCA_030861005.1. GTDB lineage: Bacteria > Actinomycetota > Thermoleophilia > Gaiellales > Gaiellaceae > JALZFU01. The sequence continues at coordinate 5,259 of JALZGN010000090.1, read as the reverse complement.
GACGAGGATCAGCATGTGGCCGGCAAGCATGTTCGCGAAGAGGCGCACGGACAGCGAGATGAGCCGCATGAACTGCGAGATCACCTCGAGCGGGACGATCAGCGCGAGAAGCCCTTTCGGCGCGCCGGCCGGAATCCAGCTCTTGAAGTACCGGCCCGCACCGTTGTACCGGATGCCCTCGACGTGCGTCGCGAGGAAGGTGATGAGCGCGAGCGCGAGCGTCACGCTCAGGTTCGCCGTCGCCGCGTAGATCCCGAAGGTCGGCACCTCGAGCCCCGCGATCTCGTAGCGCTCGTCGGAGATCGGGAGGGGCACGAACCCGATCAGGTTGAGGATCCAGATGAAGAGGAAGAGCGCCGCGACGTACGGAAACCACGTCCCGCGCGCCTTGCCGGGCATGTTTCCCTCGATGATCTGGCCGAACAGGAGGTCGTAGAGGCTCTCGCCCATCGTCTGGCGACGGCTCGGCCGAAGCGAGAGACCGAACCGCATGACCCAGATCCCGAAGACGATCGTGACGAGGCCGCCGAGCCAGAGGTACGCGACGGCCTTGTTGATCGAGAGGTCGAGCGGGCCGACCTCGAGCGGGACCCAGGCCGGGAGCTCGAACTCATGCGACGGATCGAACTTCTCGGCCGCGAGGAGGAGCCCGCTCACCGGCGCGGGCCTCCCGCGAAGTAGAGCGTCAGGCTGAGCGCGAGCTCGAACGTGTAGGCGACCGCGTAGACGAGCGCACCGGCGATCGCGAGCTCGGGATCCGTCGTCGCGACGGCGATCGCGGCCAGAACGAGCAAGATCCCGCGCGCCATCATCCCGAAGGCGACGATCCCAGAGCCGCGAAGGGTTGGCTCACCGATCCCGATCCGCGTGAAGACGAGCCCGAGAAGCTGGCTCGCCACCCACAGGACGGCGCCGAGCGCCCATCCGTCGAGCCGCCACTCGGCGACGAGAAAGATCGGGAGCGCGAGGGCGACGACGAGGCCGCCCGCGACGAGCGGGAGGCGCCGCTCGGGGATCGGACGAGGAGTCATGAGGGTCAGGGTCAGAACGCTCCCCGGAACGCGCGGTAGACGACGACGATCGCGAGCGGAATCCCCACCACGGAACCGATCGCGATCCCGATCCCGACGCTCCCCGCGACCCAGCCGACGAGCGCCCCGATAGTCACGCAGGCGAAGAGGACGCCGAGCAGCAGGCCGCCGGCGCTGAGCGGGTCGAAGGTGGGGCGGTCTGCGATCGCGAGCGGGATCATCCCACGTCGCCTCGAGCCTAGCAGCCGAGCCGACTTCGTGACATCGGAAAAGCGCCCATTTGCGGTGAAAACAAGTCTTCTATCCTCGACTTTGTGCGCCCCTCGGTGCCGAGCGTAACCGGTCTCCCTCTAGCATCCGCGCGTGCGGATCTGGGTCGATCTCACGAACACGGCCCACGTCCTCGTGCTCCGCCCGCTCGTCGAGCTCCTCGAGGGCGAAGGGCACGAGGTCGAGGTGACGGCCCGGCCGCTCTCGCACACGGTCGAGCTCCTCGACGATTGGGGTCGCCCGTACACACTCCTCGGCCGCCACGGCGGCGCGGCGCGTTTCGGGAAGGCGCGCGCCGCTTTCGGCCGAATCGCGCAGCTCCTCGCGTTCGCGCGCCACCGACAGTTCGACCGGGCGCTCGCGCACGGGTCCACAGACCTCCCCCCCGCCTGCCGCGTCCTCGGGATTCCGAACACGACGATGTTCGACTACGAGTGGGCGACCGTGCAGCACCACGTCATCTGCCGCCTCGCGACGCGCGTCCTCGTTCCGGACACGATCCCGCTCGCACGTCTCGCGCGCTACGGCGCCCGCCCACCGAAGCTCGTCCGGTACGCCGGGCTGAAGGAGGAGTACTACCTCGCCGACTTCGAACCCCGTGCGACCGTCCTCGCCGAGCTCGGCGTCGATCCGGCGGCGGTCATCGCGGTCGTCCGGACGGCGCCCTCCTACGCGCTCTACCTGAGCGGCTCCGAGAACCCGCTCCTGCCGCGCGTGCTCGCTCGGCTCGCGGGAGAAGAGCGGACGCAGACGGTCGTCCTCGCCCGGACGCCGGAGCAGCGCGCGGCCATACGCGCCCTCGGGCTTCCGCGCGTGACCGTCCCCGAGCGTGCGATCGACGGCCGGAGCCTCGTCGCGCTCGCCGATTTGCTCGTGTCGGCCGGGGGGACGATGAACCGTGAGGCGGCCGTCCTCGGCACGCCCGTGTACTCGATCTTCGAGGGACGTCTCGGCGGCGTCGACGAGCGGCTCGCCCGGGAGGGGCGGCTGCAGCTGCTCCGCGACCCGGCGCAGATCCGCGTCGAGAAGAAGGCCGAGGACGCGTGGCGGCGCCGCGTCCGGCGCGACCCGGCGGAGCTCCTCGCGCTCGCCCTCCCGGCGACGGTATAACGGACGTCCCCGAAGCGCGCCCTACCGCTGGCCGGCGGTGAGGACGCGCTCCACCGCCTCCTCCCGCTCGCTCTCGCGCGTCGCCCACCGCCCGAAGCCGAGGACGCGAAGGTGGCGAGCCTTGAGGATCTCGAGCGTGTAGACCATCCAGGCGGACGCGACGACGACCGCGAGTCCCACCGCGGAGACGAGGAGCGCGTTTCCGAGATCCCAGTCCCCACGGGGGCGCGGCGGAACGAAACGGACCATGATCGCCCACGCGGCGAGGAGGGCCGCCCAGGCGTGGAGGTACGCCGCCGTCTTCCGCTGCGAGAAGCCGATTCTCAGGAACCGGTGGTAGAAGTGGTTGTGGGCGGCGCCCCACGGCGGCCGGCGGTACTTGAGGCGCTTGAGGACGACGAACGACGTGTCGAGGATCGGGACCGCGACGACGAGCAGGGGCGCGACGAGCGCGATCGTCGCCGCCGTCTTGAGGACGCCTTGCACCGCGACCGTCGCGAGGAGGAAGCCGAGCGCGAGCGCGCCGGAGTCGCCCATGATGATCCGCGCGGGGTGGTAGTTGTGGCGGAGGAACGCGAGCGTCGCGCCGCAGGTCATCGCCGCGAGCGCCGCCGGCGTCACGCGCCCGAACGACGCCGCGAGGACCGCGAAGCTGAAGGCGGCGATCGAGACGATCCCGGCCGCGAGGGCGTCCATGCCGTCGATCAGGTTGACGAGGTTCGCGAGCGCCGCGATCCAGACGACCGTGAGGGGCGCGGCGAAGACGCCGAAGTCGATGCTCGCGAACGGGAACGAGATTCGCTCGAACGTGACGTCGAACCCGACGACCGGGATGAGGGCGATCGCGACCACGCCCAGGAGCTTGGTGCTCGGACGCAGTCGGCGAACGTCGTCGGCGAGCCCCAACAGCGCGACGAGTCCGGTTCCGATGAGGATGCCGAGGTAGGGGCCGTCTGGGTGGATGAAGACTGCCGCCGGAACGAGGATCCCGACGACGATCGCGAGGCCGCCGATTCGGGGCAGGGGGCGACTGTGGACGCGTGGCCGGTCGCTCGCCCGCGGGTCGTCGACGGCGCCGATTCGGGGAGCGAGCCAGGCGGTCACGGGCGTTAGGAGGAGGACGATCGCCGCCGCGGAGAGGAAGCCCCACACGACCGCTTCCTCGGTCACGAGGGACTGGAGCGACTCCGGAAACGACACCGGTAGCGATTATCGCAAAGAGGGTCGGTAGCAGCCCCTTTTGCTAGCATCCTCCGCCTCTTGACGGTCGTCTCCGCAGCGCAGACGTTCGACGAGCGCATCCGGACGAGGGAGGCGAAAGTCGGCATCGTTGGGTTGGGCCACGCCGGCCTCCCGCTCGCGATGGCGTTCGCGGAGGCGGGCTTCGACGTCACCGGGATCGATCTGAACGAGGAGAGGGTTCGCGCCGTCGTCGAGCGCCGCTCCTACCTCGTCGACGTCCCGGCTGAACGGTACGAGGCGCTCGACGGTGAGCTCCAGGCGACGAGCGACTACGGCGCCGTGAGGGAGCTCGACGCCGTCACGATCTGCGTACCGACGCCGCTCTCGAAGACTCGGACGCCCGACATCTCCTACGTTGTAGCCGCCGCGGAGGCGGTCGCTCGGAACCTGCGGCCGGGGCAACTCGTCGTCCTCCAGTCGACGACCTACCCGGGGACGACGGAGGAGATTGTCCTCGTGATCCTCGAACGCACGGGCGGAACCGTCGGCGCCGACTTCTTCCTCGGTTACGCGCCCGAGCGGGTCGACCCCGGCAACGAGCGGTTCACGATCCGAACGACGCCGAAGCTCGTCGCCGGCGTTACCGAGGAGTGCCGGCGGCGCACGGAGGTTCTCTACGCGGAGGTGGTCGACCGAGTCGTTCCGGTCTCGTCCCCGATGGTGGCCGAGACGGCGAAGCTGCACGAGAACACGTTTCGCGCGGTCAACATCGCGCTCGCGAACGAGCTCGCGCTGATGTGCGACCACCTGGGCATCTCGGCGTGGGAGGTGATCGAGGCCGCCGCAACGAAGCCGTTCGCGTTCCTTCCCCACTACCCCGGCCCCGGCCTCGGGGGCGACTGCATCCCGGTCGTGCCGCAGTTCCTCGCCGCGCGCGTGCGCGAGTACGGCTACTCCCCGCGGCTGATCGACGCCGCCCACGAGATCAACACTCGCATGCCCTCGCACGTCGTCCAGAAGGTGACGGACGCGCTGAACGAGGACGGACGTCCCGTGAAGGGCTCGCGAATCCTCCTCCTCGGCATGGCGTACAAGGCGGATGTGCAGGACACCCGCGAGTCGCCGAGCCTCGAGATCATGCGCCAGCTCGTCGCTCGCCGTGCCGACGTCCGCTACTGCGACCCCTGGGTGCCCGAGGTAGAGCTGGACGGAGCGCTCCACGGCGGGGTTCCGTGGACGCACGAGGAGGTTGCCGCGGCCGACTGCGTCGTCATGCTGACGCAGCACCGGGAGTTCCTCGAGGAGCCGCTCTGGGACGCCGCGACCCGGATCGTCGACGCGCGAAACGTGGTCGCCGACGCGCCGAACGTCCACCGGATCTAGGTGCCTCTTCGGCCGACGGACGCGAGCCCGGGCTTGAGGCTCGGTCCCGGTCGTCCGCGCGGTAACCGCATAGGGCGCTAGCCGTGCTCATCCTCGGCGCTGGCTACATCGGCGCCACGCTTGCGGATCTCGCCCTCGCCGGGGGTCGCGAGGTCGTTCTCGCCGACAACTGGTACGCGACGCGGCGCAGCCAGCTCGCGTCGCTCGCCGCGCGCGGCGCGCGGGTGGAAACGGCCGACATCCGCCGCCGCGAGGACGTCGAGCGAGTCGTCCCGCTCGCGGG
>JALZGN010000088.1 GCA_030861005.1 Actinomycetota bacterium | reverse complement strand
GGCGAGGCCCGATCGCGGGCCCCGCCGTTACGTCAATCGAGGGCTTCGATGAGGAGCCCGATCAGGATCAACACGACGATCGCGAAGAGGATCTTCCAGACGCCGCGCATCAGCCAGCGCACCGTCGGATTCACCCGCTCCTCGTCTTCAGGCGTCCACGGGGCCATCTAGCTTCCGGTCCGCCAGGTGAACGTACCGTCCGAGTGCACCCGGATCCGCACCCACGGGTACCAGTTCCCGATACATCCGTACCGGAAAAGGCAGTTCTCGAACCGGCCTTGCCTGAACGAGACGTGCCCGCTGTTCGGTGCGCCGCAGCACCACTGGTAGTAGTCGTTGTACTGCGAGACGACGCCCCGGTAGACCAGCGTCGGGTTCACGGCCGTCACGTAGACGCCCGTCGCGATCACCCGAACCGATCTCCGGCGATAGCACCAGTGGATCCAGTGCCAGAAGCGGAAGGCGGTTCCGAGATGCGCGAGTGTCGGCTGCCTTTTTGCGACGTCGACTCGTCGGCATCGTTCACGCAGCTGGCAATCGTCGATCGGCGTCGCGAGGCGGAGCCGCGCGAGCGCAACCGTTGCGGTCGGGTCGCCGAGGCTCCCGCTCGAGCTGGCGCAAGCCTCGATCGGGCCGGCGACGACCTCCGTCGTCGCGAGCTCCTCCGCGGTCGGCTCCCCCTCCTCCGGCTCCGCCGAAGCCGGCGCCGGATGCACCGCGGCGACTGCGAGCGTGAGCGCGGCGACCGCCATCACGAGTTGGCGACTTCCCATGTCGTTTCATCACACCTCCCCTCCGACCGTGGCGATCGCGGGCTCGGTTACGCATTCGACTGTAGTGACGGAAAGCGCGCAAAACACCGGATCTTTCCGACGCGTCCGTGACGGGCGTGTCACGGGAGCCCGGCGAGCGTGGCCGCGACGAGCTGGGGAAGCGCGTCGACGTCGTAGCCGCCCTCGAGGACGAGGGCGACGTGCTCGCAGAGGCCGCCGGCGCGCTGGGCGAGCGAGCGAAACCCCGCGCCCGTCAGCCGCATGCCCGCGAGCGGATCGCCGGCCGCCGCGTCGAAACCCGCCGAGACAACCAGGAGATCGGGCTCGAACGACGCGATGGCCGGCTCGACGATCCGCTCCATGACCTCGACGTACTCACGGTCGCCGGAGCCCGCGGGAAGCGGCACGTTGACCGTCGTCTCGTTTCCGTCCCCGGGACCCCCGCTTCCCGGGTAGAGCGGCCACTGGTGAAGGGAGACGTAGAACACCGAGGGGTCGTCCCAGAAGATCGTCTGCGTCCCGTTTCCGTGGTGGACGTCCCAGTCGAGCACCGCGACGCGCGCGAGCCCCAGCTCTCGCTGCGCGAACCGCGCCGCGATCGCTGCGTTACCGAAGATGCAGAAGCCCATCGCGCGGTCGGGAAGCGCGTGGTGGCCGGGCGGGCGGACGAGCGCGAAGCCGCCCAGCTCGACAGCCTCGATCGCGGCTCCTGCCGCGAGAAGTGCCGCCTCGTAGGTCGTCCGCGTGAGGAGCGTGTCGGGATCGAGGAGGACCGTCTCGCCGGCGCGGGAGAGCGAGCGGATCCGCGCTACGTAGCTCGGGTTGTGGCAGGCCTCGACCTCGTCGAGCGTCGCCGCGCGAGCCGTCACGAACTCGGGGTACGCGCTCTGGAGCGCGCGCAGGCGCTCGGGGCGTTCGGGATGCGACCCCGTCGCGTGGAGCCGAGCGAGTTGGGGATGGCTGACGAGGGGTATCGGCGGGCGAGGCATCGCTACCGGCGTTGGACGAACGCGCTCACGCGGTTCGCATCGTGCCCCTTTCCGCCGCTACCGTCCGTGGATTCGACCGCTCGTCCAGCTCTTCGCGACCTGTCTCGGCGATCTCGTCTTCCCGGGAGCGGTCGCCGACGCCGAGCGGCTCCTCCGCGACGCCGGCTTCGAGGTCGAGTTCCCAAGGGCACAGATCTGCTGCGGCCAGCCGGCGTTCAACGCCGGCCACGAGCGCGCCGCCAGGCGGGTGGCGCGGACCTTCGCCCGCGCGTTCTCGCGCGCGGCGCCCATCGTCGCGCCGTCCGGCTCGTGCACGACGATGGTCGTCCGCTACCTGCCCGACCTGGTCGGGTGCGCGCCGTTTCCCATCCGCGAGCTCTCCGACTTCCTCGCCGAGCACGACGCTCCGCTCGCGCGCGTGAACGCAGGGCGCTCGCTCGCATACCACGACTCCTGCCACATGCTCCGTGAGCTCGGGATCTGGGAGCCGCCGCGCCGACTCCTCGAGCGCTCGGGAGCCCGCCTGGTTCCCCTCCCGCGCGCGGACCTCTGCTGCGGCTTCGGCGGAACGTTCGCGGTGCGGCAGCCCGAGGTCTCGGTCGCGATGGCCGACGACAAGCTCGCCGGCGCGGGCGACGTCGATGCGCTCGTTACCGCCGACCCGGGCTGCCTCCTGCAGCTCGGCGCGCGCGCCGAGCGCACGGGCGGTCGGCGCGTCGTCCACCTCGCGACCGCGCTCGCGCGCGGGGTCTAGCGGATCAGGCGCTCGCGCGCTCGCGGAGACGCTCGGCGAGCTTCCCGAGGCCCCAGCGCTCGGCGAGCTCGGCGGCCGTCGACCAGCTCGGCTGGGCGTCGGGGAGCTCGGGTACCGGCGCGTGGTACTGGAGGCGTGTCAGGCGGACGTAGAGGCGGAGGTCCTCGGCCTGGTCCTGGAAGACGCCCGCCTCGATCGCGGCGTCGACGGTCTCGTGCGTTCCGAGGATCGTCGCCGCGCGGGAAGCGCCGACGCCCCGCGCGCCCGGGATCCGGTCGGCCGTATCGCCGCGAAGGGCGACGAAGTCGGGCACCTGCTCGGGGTCGACGCCGTAGCGCTCGCGAACCTCCTTCGGCCCGACTCGCTCGAGCTCGGTCACGCCGCGGCGCGGGAGCAGGATCGTCGTCCGCTCGCTCGCGAGCTGGAAGAGGTCGCGGTCGCTCGTGAGGACGATCGCCGTTCCGCCCGCCTCCTCCTCCCGCATGACGGCGGCGGCCACGAAGTCGTCCGCCTCAAAGCCCGCCTGCTTCGCCCACGCGAAGCCGAGCGCCTCGACGAGCGCCGGGAGCCGGTCAAGCTGGGCGGTGAGCTCGTGCGGGAAGTCGCGCCCACCCTGGTACCCGGGCAAGAGCTGGTGGCGGTACGTCGGCTCGCCTACCGAATCGAATCCGACGAACACCGTGCGCGGCTCCTCCGCCTCCCAGACGCGAAGGAGCATGTTCGCGAACCCAACCAGCATGTTCGCCGGCTCCCCGTCGGACCCTCGAATCGAGTCCGGAAGCGCATGGAAGGCGCGGTGCGCGAGCGAGTCGCCGTCGACCGCGAGGAGCGGTCTCGTCTCCGTCACAGGGACGCCTCGAGCCTCGAGATCTCCTCCATCAGGCGCTCGATTGCCGCCTGCGCGGTCTCCCGCCGCGTCCGCCCGTCGAGGGCCGCCATCTCGATCGGCGCACCATAGGCGACCCGAATCGGTGCGAGCCGCGCGAGCCGGTCGGTTCCGGCGATCGCGGCGGGCACCAGAGGAACCCCTGCGGCGAGCGCGATCCGCGCAGCGCCGAGGCGCGGCGTAGCCACGTACTTCTTCCGAATGCCCTTCGCCCGCCGCGTCCCCTCGGGGAACATGGCCACGACTCCGCCCCGGCGCGCGTAGCGGACCGCTGCCTTGAACGCCTCGGAGTCGCGCTCGCCCCGGCGAACCGGAAAGGCTCCGCCCTTCTCGAGAATCCATCGGAAGACCGGATTGCGGTAGAGCTCCGCCTTCGCCATGTAGTGGACCTGGCGCGGGTAGAGCGGGATCGCGAGGGGCCAGGGGTCGAGGTTGGACGTGTGGTTCGCCGCGACGACGAAACCGCCCTCTCGGGGCACGTGCTCGAGCCCGCATGCTCGAAGGCGGAAGAGCCCCACGAGGAACGGGCGACTGATCCAGAAGAGAGCCGAGAAGAACGGGCTCGCACGCTCGAATTCGCCCATCGGGGCCAGTATCGCCGTTTCGGCCCTTCGCTAAGGTGGCCTCGTGGGCAAGACACTCGTCGTCGCCGAGAAGCCGTCGGTCGGCCGCGACCTCGCGGGCGCGCTTCCAGGGTCGTTCGAAAAGCACGACACGTACCTCGAGTCCGAGCACTACGTCGTTACGTGGGCGATCGGGCACCTGGTCGGGCTCGCTGAGCCGGAGGCCTACGACCCGAAGTTCAAGAAGTGGCGCTTCGCCGACCTCCCGATCGTGCCGGGTCGCTTCCAGCTCGTCCCGAACGACGAGAAGGCGAAGAAGCAGCTCCAGGCCGTGCACGCGCTCATGGGGCGCGAGGAGGTCGACCTGATCGTGAACGCTTGCGACGCGGGGCGCGAGGGCGAGCTCATCTTCGCCTACACGTACGAGACGGCGGGCGTCCGGAAGCCGGTGAAGCGGCTCTGGCTCAACTCGATGACGAGGAAGGCGATCCAAGAGGCGTTCGCGCAGCTTCGCGACGGCGAGGAGATGAAGCTCCTCGAGGCTTCGGCGCGCTCGCGCTCCGAGGCCGACTGGCTCGTGGGGATGAACGCGACCCGCGCCGCCTCCATCCGGCTGCGCTCCGCCTTCACCGGCGCGGTCTCGCTCGGACGCGTGCAGACGCCGACGCTCGCGCTCGTCGCGCGTCGGGAGAAGGAGATCCGCGAGTTCGTCCCCGAACCGTATTGGCTCGTCGAGGCGCTTTTCGCCGCCTCGGCCGAGCGCGAGTACCGCGGCCGCTACTTGGGCGGCAAGCGGATCGGCGAAGACGAGGCGTCCGCGATCGTCGCTGCGTGCGAGGGTCGCGAGGGCGAGATCACGAGCGTCGAGAAGAAGGAGGAGCGGGAGCAGCCCCCGCTTCTCTACGACCTGACGTCGCTCCAGCGCCACGCGAACACCGAGTTCGGCTTCCCCGCGCGGCGGACGCTCGCGGCCGCGCAACGACTCTACGAGGAGCACAAGGCGATCACCTACCCGCGCACGAGCTCCCGCTTCCTGACGAGCGAGCTCGTCTCCGAGATCAAGCCGACCGCGAGCTTCGTCGGCCGCGCGGCCGCGTACGCGACGGCGGCGCGCTACGTCACCGGCCTCGAGCGGCTTCCGCTCGGCCGGGTCGTGAACGACAAGAAGGTCGAGGACCATCACGCGATCGTCCCGACGCGGGCCGAGCACGACGTCGCGAAGATGGGCGACGACGAGCGGCGGATCTACGACCTCGTGGCCCGGCGTTTCCTCGCGGTCTTCCACCCGGAAGCGGTGTACGAGCGCACGCGCGTCGAGACCACCGTCGAGACGCACGTCTTTCGGACGAGCGGCCGCGTCCTCCTAGCGGCGGGCTGGAAGGCCGTCTACGGGGAGAAGGCGGCCACGCCCGAGGCCCCAGACGAGGACTCGGGCGGCGACCAGCTCCTCCCGTCGCTCGAAGCGGGCGAGCGCGTCGTTACGCGCTCGCTGGAGTCGATTCGCAAGGAGACGCAGCCGCCTCGGCGCTACACGGACGCGTCGCTTCTCGGGGCGATGGAGACGGCCGGGAAGGACATCGAGGACGCCGAGCTCCGCGAGGCGATGAAGGACTCGGGGATCGGGACGCCGGCGACCCGAGCGGCGATCATCGAGCGCCTGATCGACGTCGGCTACCTCGAGCGAGAAGGCCGCGCCCTCCACGCGACGGAGAAGGGGATTCGCGTCGTCGACCTCCTCGGGCGCCATCCGCTCACCTCCGCCGAGCTGACGGGCGAGTGGGAGCACCGCCTCGGTCTCATCGAGCAGGGCGAGGACGACCGCTCGGCCTTCATGTCCGACATCGAGCGCTTCACGCGCGAGACGGTCGAGGAGCTCGACAAGCTGAAGGACGTCCGGGTGGAGCGCTCCAACCTCGGCCCGTGCCCGATCTGCGGGCGCGACGTGATCGAGAACCGCCGCGGATACTCCTGCTGGACGAAGGACGACCCGGGATGCGGCTTCGTGATCTGGAAGCAGAAAGCGGGGAAGACGCTCTCGCCCGCGATCGCGAAGGAGCTCATGGCGAACGGGCGGACGGAGAAGCCGGTCTCCGGCTTCCGCGGCCGCTCGGGGCGCGCGTTCAAGGCGAAGCTCAAGCTCGTCCACGACGAGAACGGGAAGTGGCGCGTCGACTTCGACGAGGAGTGGGCGCAGCCGGTTTCGGAGCCGCGCGAGGAGGTTCCCGCCGCAGCGGACGGGCAAGGGCGCCCGTCGCGGCGGCGCGCGGCTGCGGCTGCCGGGGAGTAACCTCCGCGGCGGGGGGTACGTTAAAGAGGAGTTAAGGACAGGCCGAATTCCTGGTGTCGCCAGGGAATCCTTCGTACGCTGCGAACGTTTTAGCCGCTGAGAACGTCTTAACCCGTGCACGGGTTTTTCGCGAAAGGACAGAGGAAGCACTTGAGTCACCACACCACGCAGGAAGTTCTTGAGACGCCGCAGGCACGGTCCCTCGTCGAAGCGGCCGAGGAGCGGGGCTACATCGAGCCCGCCGAGTTCGAGGCGCTCGCGCTCGAGCTCGACCTCGCCGACGACGAGATCGCCGAGCTGACCCACGAGCTCGAGGTGCTCGGGCACGAGATCGGTGTCCCGCGCGAAGAGCCGGACGAGGTCGATCTCTCCGCGGAACCGGTCATCGGGGCCGGCGACAGCCTGCAGCTCTTCCTGGCGGACGTCGGCCGCCACAAGCTGCTTACGGCGTCGGAGGAGGTCATGCTCGCGAAGCGGATCGAGAAGGGCGACATGCTCGCGAAGCGGCGGATGATCGAGTCGAACCTTCGCCTCGTCGTCTCGATCGCCAAGGGGTACCGCGGCCTCGGCGTGCCGTTCCTCGATCTGATCCAGGAAGGCACGCTCGGCCTGAACCGGGCGGTCGAGAAGTTCGATTGGCGCCGCGGGTTCAAGTTCTCGACCTACGCGACCTGGTGGATCCGCCAGTCGGTGCAGCGCGCCGTTGCGAACAACGCGCGGACGATCCGAGTGCCGGTCCACGTCGTCGAGCGACAGCAGAAGCTCGGGCGGGCCGCCCGGCGGCTCGAGGTCGAGCTGGGCCGCGACGCGACCAAGGAGGAGCTCGCGGAGGCGACCGGCCTGCCGATCCAGCACATCGACGAGGCCCTCGGCGCGGCGCAGGCCTCCGTCTCGCTGAACCAAAACGTCGGCGCGGACGACGAGGGCGAGCTCGGCGACCTCTTCGCCGACCGCGAGGCGGCCGATCCGTTCGACGAAGCCGAGGAGTCGCTCCGAAAGCAGGGCGTCCGCAAGGCGCTCGACGCGCTTCCCGAGCGCGAGCGGCGGATCCTCGAGCTTCGCTTCGGGTTCGACGGCGAGCCTTCGACCCTCGAGGCGATCGGCCACGAGCTCGGCCTTACCCGGGAGCGCGTGCGCCAGCTCGAAGCGCAGGCCCTGGCGAGGCTCGCGGCTATCCGCGACCTCGCTTCCGTCGCCGCCTAGGAACAAGCGCCGAGCGGACACCGGGTTCGTTCCGACGCAGCCCCGGACGCTGCGAACTCGCCCCTGCGCACCATCGTCGGGTGGGTTAGCCGGAATACCGCGTGGGAACCTCTACGCCCTGAGAAAGGAGGGCGCCCATGTGTTGGGAGCGGATGAGCGAGGGATTGACGGACGACGTGAAGGCGAGGGAGACGCGCGAGAACCCCGTCGCCTCGGATGACGAGCTCGAGCTCGTCGAGGCCTGGGGGGAGCCGACCAAGGAGGCGGTCGAGGCCGAGGAGGAGCTCGCCCGCGTCTAGCCGAAGCGTCCGAGACGGTGCGAGGGCGCCCCCACGGGCGCCCTCGCGCGTTCATGCCTCTGAGCAGGGTCTTTCAACCCCTCGAATTGGGGTGGTGGCGCCGCTCGGGCGTGCCGATCCCCTCGAGCGATGGACGCTGCAGAGCGCAAGGAGATCCTGAACCGCTACCTTGCGCACGCGCGCGAGTTCGACGAGGTGGCGGCTCGCCGGGAGAGCAACGGCCGAGGTGCCGAGATCATCCCGCTCACGCCGCCCCGCCGCGAGCTCGAGCAGGAGCCGACGATGCGTGAGATCGAGGTCTTGCAGCTAATCTCGGAGGGCCTCGTGAACCGGGAGATCGGCCAGCGCCTCTTCCTCTCCGAGGAGACGGTCAAGTCGCACGTTCGTCACCTGCTCGCGAAGCTGCAGGCGCGAAGCCGCGCCCACGCCGTCGCGATCGCGTTCCGCCGCGGCCTCGTCGCGTAGCTCGCCGGCGTCGACGAGCGCGAGCGTTCGGCGGCGGGCGAAGGAACGACAACCGGTCTGGGCGGCGCCCGGCGGCCACGAGTTCGCCGCGGAGGAAGATCCCGCCCCCGCGGCGGGGGGCGCCACTGGGGCAGTCCCCTGTCTCGCGGTCAGGGCCGCGAGGCAAGTGACTCCCGCTCGCCGGCCTCCCGCTCGAGGACTTGCAGGCTGTGCGGATCCTCGCCGGTCGCCGTCCGGAAAGCGGCGGGTATCTGCCGACGGCGCGAGACGCCCAGCTTGATCCTGAGCGTGTCCGAGTGCGCCTTCGCCGTTCGCGGCGAGATCCCGAGCCGCGTCGCTATCTCCGCGTTCGAGCACCCTTCGGCGATTAGTCGAACGACCTCTCGCTGCCTGGCGGTGAAGTGCTCGCGATGAACTCCCAACATGCACCGCATGGTTGCGGCGAAAGGGAATGCCCGCTATTGGCAAGACGGTCTATTTCAGGCGGTAAACCGACTGGTCTAGCGGGACGCCCTGCGGGTCCCGCGTCCTCGTACGGAGATCCGTCCCTCGACCGGGTCGACATGCTCGACCGCGTCGATCGGAACGAGCACCTCCCCGCTTGCGCCCCGAACGGCGAGCGCCGACGGACGATCCCACCGCGTGCTGTGCTCGTAGACCACCCGGACGACGATCCCGACGAGCCCTTCCGGCCCATCCACGCGGAACCCCTCGCAGCGCAAGAGCCACTCACGCGAGCCGCGTTCCTCGGGTGTCCGGCCTTCCGGTTCCAGCCTCATCCCACGACGCTTGCTTCCGGAAGCGGCGTCCCGATCGGCGGCTGCGCGAGGAAGGCCGCCTCGTGGCCGCGCTTGTTCACCGCCCGCGCCTCCTCCGTCGTGAGCGCTCCGATCCGAAGAAGGAGGGCGAGCTCGTCGCGGAGGTGCGTCCGCATCATTTCTGGGCCGTCGGTCGCGATCGTGAAGCGAACGTCGCGATCGACGAACGTGCGGCAGACATCGCGCACGGCCTCCTCGTCGGGCAAGGCGCGGGTCAGGAGGTTCGACGTCGGGCAGATCTCGAGGACGGTGCCGAGATCGCGGAGGAGCGCCATCGCCTCGTCGTCTCGCGCTGCGAGGACGCCGTGTCCGATCCGCTCGGGTCGCAGGCGCTCGACCACCTCGCCGAGCTCGGCGACGCCGGTCTCGCCGCCCTCCTCGCCGACGTGAATCGTGACGCCGAGCCCGGCCTCGCGCGCCGTCTCGACGAGCGCGGCCAGCTGCGCGTACTCGTAGCGTCCGGGGTGCGGCCGCGGACCCGCGATGTCGATTCCGACGACTCCGCGCGAGCGATAGCGGATCGCCTTCTCGACGATGATCTCGTTCTGGGCGGGCGTGAAGGTGCGATCCATCATCAGGATGAGCCCCGCACGGACGTGTGGATACTCGAGGCTCGCGCGATCGAGCCCCCGCGCCGCCGCCATGATGATGTGGTCGAGGTCGCGCTCGCCGCCGCGATTTCGCTTCATCGGGTTGAAGCGGACCTCGAGCGTCGTGATGTTCTCCTTTCGGTAGGCGCCGCCGATCGCGCCGTGGACGGAGCGCTCGACGGCCAGCGGGCTCGACTGGATCAGCTCCGTCCAGCGGTAGATCGCGTCCAGCTGGGCGAGTCCGTCGACGCCGCGCGGGTCGATGGTGACGAGGTCGACGAAATCCCAGTAGTCCTTCACGGGGAGCGCGATCCCCTGCTCGTGGGCGAGCGTCCACATGACGGCGGGGTCGACCGCGCCGCCGAGATGGGTGTGGAGCTCCGCGAGCCCGCCGCGGGCGATCTCGTCGACGGCGGACGCACGCTCCTCCGCGGTCGCGACGGTCACGGCGCGAGAGTCTAGGCGTTCGCTACGGCTCGACGCCCTCGCTGGTGGGGAGGAGCGGCGGGCTCATGCCCGCCTAGCTCCCGAGCGGGTTCAGGAGCGCCTTCTTCCCCTCGAACGCGAAGAGGAGCAGGTCGACCATCCGAAACGTCGTCGAGTTCGGGCCGAGCGACGGTCGCCAGGCGGTGTCCCGAACGATCGAGTGCTGACTTCCCTCCATCGCCCGGTGGAACGTCTCCGCGACGATCCGAGCACCCACGCCGGTGAGCTTTCCCCCGTTCAGCTCAGCTTCGCGGAGGATGTAAAACCAGAGCGGCGTCCTCCGAACGACGCTTGCCCGCTGATCCTGCGTCAGCCCTCCGAGGTCGGCGCCGTTTCGTCCGTTTCGGATCTGCGCGTGCGTAAGCCGCGTCAGCGAGACGCCGCGGCTCTTCAGGAACATCGCCATCTGCTGGCCGGTCGCGAGGCGCACCATCTTGCCGCGAGTGAGGTTGCGAAACGCGAGGTTCGCGCGCGGGTCGTTCGGCGGCACGGAGGGCCCGCCGAACGAGCGGGCGGGAAGGTTCTTTAGCGGGTTGACGAGCAGCGTGTCGATCCGCATGGCGCGGTTGAACTTGGCCGCGGGGACGACGAGGTCGGGGCGGCCCGCCTGGTCGAAGTCGTAGAGTCGCCGGAAATCCGCGATCCAAGTGCTCGGAAGCCGCGGGCTGCCCCCGAGGTCGCCGCTCGTCGCCGAGAAGACGAAGAGCAGATCGAGCGTGCCGGAGCCGTCGTCGAAGATCCGGTTCCAGTTGTAGGCGCCCCGGATCATGCTGTGCCCGAGCCGGAAGGCCGCGACCGAGAACTCGATCGGCATCGTGGGGACGTCCGTCGCGGGCGCGCCGACCTCGAACGCCTTTCGCCCGTTCTGGAAGACGTCGTTCACGACGCCGGGCGCGCAGATCCGAGGGAGGTAGTCGGTGCGGAGCATCCACTGGTAGTGCTTCACGACGATCTCGCGTGCCGTCGCGAAGCGCATGGCGGCCGGCACCGACGCGGGCAGCGTGTCGACGACCCGGTTGTGGAACCGGATGAACGCGAGCTGCGTCTGCGCGACGGCCAGGTTCTCGTCGTTCCGCGGGTCGGGGATCACCGCCTTCCTCTTCGCGGCGGCGGTCGCGCCCTCGCCGCGATGGAGGTCGAAGCCTTCCTTCGCCGGCAGCCCTTCCTCGCCGGCCGTCTTCCCCGTTTTCAGGTGGAGGCGGTCGGCCTTGTAGAAGCGCGCCGAGGCCGGGTCGAGCGGCCCCGCCCCGTAGAGCGAGTCGAGGTCGAGCGCGGGCGAGCGCGCCTGCAGCAGGGCGGCCGGCGAGACGTTCGTCCCGAGCATGACACCCGTCTTGTCGAACGTGAGGTCGTGGTCGACGAACTGGCCGAGGTACGTGTACCCGGCCGGGATGCCGCCGGCGCCGCCCCCGCCGACCGCCATCGCGTTCGCCACCCTCTTCCGTACGGGATCGGTGAGCTGACGGCCGATACCGCTCGGTCCCATGCGCGAGAAGCGAAACGGAGGCGTCGTCGCCGTGTTGCCCGCCGCCTCGCGCGCCGCGCGCCCGCCGAGGCTCTCGCCGAGCAGCCCCTCGCCGAGGACGTAATAGCTTTCGGATCCGTGCTTCTCGATGGCGCCTCCCGCAACGCGCTTCGAAGGGCGAACCGGGCACGAGAATCGCAGGGACTGCGGACGGTGTCAATCGGCGAGAACCGTAGCGCGCAAGCGATCATCTTCGGCGCGGGGACCGGCCTAGCGATCGGGGGCCGGCGCCCCGCGTGCGGGAAAGGCTGCGACGTCTCGCCGCCTATCCGTCGGCGCCTCTCGCGAGGCTGCTCCTCCGGAGCCGTTCCGGTATCGTCGCCAAACGTTCGATCGGCTCGGCGCTGTAGACGAACCGGACGTGGCGCTCGGCCACAGGACCGCCCCAGCCGACCATCGCGGTCGCGGCGATCGAGGCCTCCTCGAGGAGGAGGCGCGAGGCCTCCGGTGCCTCGAAGCCGAGCGAGGCGACGTCGAGGAGCAGTGACCAGCCGCCTCCGGGGCGGACGAACGGCCAGTCGGGAAGGCCGTTCACGATCGTGTCCCGGCGACGCTCGAGCTCGGCTACGCACTCGGCGACATGGCCCTGGTCGCCGCGAAGGACAGCCGCGCCGGCGCGACGCGAGAGGCCGACGGGCGTCGTCGTGTTGTAGACGTGGACCCAACCCGCGTCCTCGACGATCTGCCGCGGGCCGGCGACCCAGCCGACGCGCCACCCGATCATCCGATGCTCCTTCGACAGCGAGCCGACGACGACCGTCCGCTCCTCCATCCCGTCGAAGTGGAGCGGGTGGACGAGCGGGCGACCGTCGAAGAGGAGGCGCTCCATAGCGGCGTCGTAGACGAGAACGAGGTCGCGCTCGCGGCAGAGATCGCAGGCGAGACGCCAGTCGTCCTCCGTGAGCGTGCCGCCCGAGGGCATCGACGGGCTCATGAGGAGCATCGCGCTCGTGCGCTCGCCCACGGCGCCGCGCAGCGCCTCGCGGTCGAGCCGCCATTCGCCGCCGTCCAGGACGAACGGGACGAGCTTCGGCGTCGCGCCGACGAGGTGGATCCGGTTGACGATGCCGGCGTATGTCGGGTCGGTGACGACGACCTCGTCTCCCTCGTCCACGGTCGCGAGGAGCGCATCGAGGAGGCCCTCCATTCCACCGCACGTGATCACGATCTCCTTGTCGGCGTCGTAGCGATGGCCGCTTCGCTCGAACGTGAAGTCCGAGATCGCCGCGCGAAGGTCGAGATCACCGGTGAACGGAAGCCAGCTGTTCGCCTCCCGGGTCTCGAGCCCCGCCCGCGTCTCGGCGAGCGCTTCCGGCGGGAGCGGCAGATCGGTGTCGAGGTTCTCCATCCGGAGGACGGGCCACGTCCCGTTCGCCTCCGCAGGCCGCGTGGCGGCGGCGGCGACGCGGTCGATCCCGAAGCCGCGAACGGGGGCGAGACGCCGCGCTCGCTTCATCGATGCGCACTGTCTCATACGGGCGCGGCGCCCGTTTCGAACCGCGCCGCCCGGATAGGCTCCCGCGGGTGAAGATCGGGATCGTCGTCCCGTTCTCCTGGTCGTTCTGGGGCGGCGTCCCGGAGCATGCCGATCACCAGGCGCGGGCCCTCTTCGATCTCGGCCACGAGGTCCGGATGCTGATCGGCCACGACCCGCCCGGGCGTCTCACGAAGGCGCTCCACCCGAGGGTGGGACGGCACGAGCGTCCGCCGGAGTACGTGATCCCAGTAGGGCGCTCCGTGATCGTGCCGGCGAACGGCTCGCTCTCGAACGTCGTGATCACCCCTCGCTCGATGTCGAGGATCTCGCGCGCGCTCGCGCGCGAGCGCTTCGACGTCCTTCACGTGCACGAGCCGCTCGTGCCGATCATCTCCGTCTGCGCGATGGTCCGGGCCGGGTGCCCCGTCGTCTCGACGTCGCACAGCTCAGGAGAGAGCCTTCGCTGGTATCCGTTCGCGAAGCCCCTGTGGGGCTTTCTCCGCGAGCGGATCGACCATCGGCTGGCCGTATCGGCGCGCGCGCGAGAGACCGCGATCCCGTTCCTCGGCGAGCCGATCGAGGTGCTCCCGAACGGTGTCGTCATCCCACGGGCGGCGGACGCCGGCGGGCGGCTCCCGCACGTCGTCTTCGTCGGCCGGAACGAGCCGCGCAAGGGCCTTTCCGTCCTCCTGCGCGCGTGGCCGCGCGTCGCGGCACGGACGGGCGCGCGCCTGCGCATCGTCGGTGCCGACCCGCTCTCCGTCCGCTGGCTCCTGCGCCGCGAGCGCCTTCCGAGCGCGAACGTCGACCTACTCGGCTCCGTCCCCGAGGAGGCTCTCACGGACGAGCTCCTCGCCGCGAGCGTGCTCGCGGCGCCCTCGGTCGGTCGCGAGAGCTTCGGGATGGTCCTGACCCGGGCGTTCGGCTGCGCGACCCCCGTCGTCGCCTCGGACATCGAGGGATACCGCGACGTCGCCGCGCCTGAGACGAGCGTGCTCGTCCCGCCGGGTGATGTGACGGCGCTCGCGAGCGCCCTCATCGCGCTTCTCGAGGACGAGCGGCGGCGGCAGACGCTCGGGGAAGCGGGGCGACGCGTCGCTGAGGAGCGCTATTCCTGGAGCCGGATCGGAGGGCGTCTCCTCCAGATCTACGACGCTCTTGCCCGCGAGCGCGTGCCCGCGCGGGTGGCCGCGTGACGTCCCTCCGCCTCCCCCGGACGCGGGCGGGACGCGCGGCGCTCGTCATACTCCTTCTCGCCGGTGTGGTCGCGCTCGTCGCCTGGCGCGCGAAGCTCGAGGTCGTCGTCGACGCCTTCCGCTACGTCGAATGGGGCTGGGTCGTGGCCGCGGTGCTCATCAACTTCGTCTCGATCCTCGTCCGTTCGATCGCCTGGAAGATCGTCGTCGATCAGGCGGTCCCCGCTCCGGGACCCCGCCACCGGAGCGTTTTCGCCGCCTTCTCGGTCGGCCTCCTCGGCAACGCCGTGCTTCCCGGTCGCGTCGGCGAGCTCGCGCGGGTGATCGTCTTGACCCGGCGGATGCGGCGCCCAGCGGGAACCTGGGCGACCGTCGTCGGCACCGTCTTGGCCCACCGGCTCTTCGACGTCGTTGTGGCTTCCGCCCTCGTGGTCTACGTCGTCTACGAAGCCCGGATCCCCGATTGGGCCCGCCCCGCGCTCGCGATCGTGCTCGGGATCGGTCTCGGCCTTCTCCTCGGCGCGCTCCTCGTCGCCCGCCGGCGGCCGCGTCTCGCCTTGGACGAGATCGGGCCCGTTCGTCGGCTCCTCCGGATGGCGCGTCAGGGCCTCGCCGTCCTCAAGCAACCCGCGCCCGCGGCCGGCGCGCTCGCGTTCCAGGTGCTCGGGTGGGCGGCGCAGCTCTTCGCGGTCTGGACGGCGTTTCGTGCGTTCGGGATCGAGGGGTCGGTCATCGCCGCCGCGCTCGTCCTCGTCATCATGAACCTCGTCGCCGTCTTTCCCCTCTGGCCCGGGAACGTCGGACTCGTCCAGGCCGCGATCGCGCTCTCGCTCCTTCCGTACGGGGTCGGCTACGCACACGGGTTCGCGTACGGGATCGGCCTCCAGGCGATCGAGGCGTCGGTCGGCGTCGCGCTCGGTCTTCTCTTCCTCGCCCGGGAGGGGTTCTCGTTCGCGATGCTCCGTCGCATGCCCGAAGTAACGGAGGTCGAGGACGTCGACGAGCGGATCGAGCGCATCGCGTAGGGACTGCGGACGAACGGCCCGCTGGTCGTCTGCTGCCCCGACTCGCTGAAGGGCGCGCTCACTGCGCGCGAGGCGGCCGACGCCCTCGCGTCGGGCATCGAGCGGGCGGCCGGGCGGGCGAAGCGGCTCCCGCTCGCCGACGGAGGGGAGGGGACGGCCGACGTCCTCTACGCGGCGCTCGGCGGCGAGTGG
>JALZGN010000062.1 GCA_030861005.1 Actinomycetota bacterium | reverse complement strand
CGGTCGATGCGTCCGTGCGTGGGCGGGCCGGGGGAGTGAGGACGCCGTGGAGTTGCGCCCACCGGCTCGCCTGCGTCCTGTTCGAGACGCCGAGCTTGCGATAGATGTTCGAGAGGTGGAACTTCACCGTCTGCTCGGTGACCCAGAGCGCACGCGCGATCTCGGCATTCGACCGTCCCTCGGAGACGAGGCGAAGGATTTCCCGTTCTCGTTTCGTCAGGAGCGAGTCGATTTCGGCGCTCTCGCCGTCTTCGGAACCGCCGTTTCTCTGCGCTGACCGGCCGTTCGCCGCGTGAGCCGCGAACTCGGCGGCGAAGTAGACCGAGTGATCGAACGTCTGGCGAATAGCCGAGGCAACATCTTCCGGCCGCGCCGTTTTCACGACGTACGCGGTCGCACCCGCCGCGAACGCGGCCTGGACCGACTCCGACGCCGTCTCGCTCGAGAGCACGACCACCTTCGTGGCGGGACTCCGCCTGCGGGCCTTCTGGATGCAGGCGAGCCCGTTCATCCCGTCACCCGGGATGTCGGTCTCGGCGACGAAGAGATGCGGGCGATGCTCGTCGAGGAGCGCAAGGGCGTCCGCTGCCGACGTCGTCGCGGCGACGACCTCGACCCCCGTTCGTGCGAGGACCATCTCGACCGCATCCAGCCACAGAGGATGTGGGTCGAGAAGGACCGCCGTCCTTTTCCCTGAATCGCCGCTCATTTGGCCGCAGGCCTCGAATTCAACCTAGCCGAATGGCTAGGGATGGTAAAGGGGTACAACGGACTTTTGTAAAAGGTTTACGCGCGTTCCCCCGGGCCCGACTCTGCCCGCGCGTTGCGAGCGGGTTGACGGGGCAAGGGAAATCGACGTACATGCGAGCAGTGGGTCGATATCTCGTCACGGGCTGCGCCGGCTTCATCGGCTCTCACCTCGTCGAGGCTCTCGCCGACCGAGGCGACGAGGTCGTCGGGGTCGACTCGTTCACCGACTACTACGCCCGATCGGTGAAGGAGGCGAACCTGGAGCGGCTCCGAGCCAGGCCGGGTTTCGTCTTCATGGAGGCTGATCTGGTCGAGGTCGACCTGGGGCCCCTCGTCGCCGGGGCCGCCGGGGTCTTTCATCTCGCCGCCCAGCCAGGCGTCCGGGGAAGCTGGGGCGACTCCTTCGCCTTGTACGTGCGAGAGAACCTCATCGCGACGCAGCGGCTGTTCGAGGTCGCGGCTCGGTCGGAGACGAGGGTCGTCTTCGCCTCGTCTTCGTCGATCTACGGAAACGCGGAGGCGTATCCGACGGCGGAAGAAGTGCGGCCTCGCCCGATCTCGCCGTACGGCGTGACGAAGCTGAGTTGCGAGCACCTCGCCGGTGCCTACGCCGACTCGCTCGGCCTCGACGTCGTCGCGCTTCGCTACTTCACGGTGTACGGACCCCGTCAGCGGCCCGACATGGCATTCGCGCGCCTCACCAAGGCGATCGTGACGCGGGAACCGTTTCACGTCTACGGAACGGGCGAGCAGTCCCGTGATTTCACCTATGTCGAGGACGCGGTGGCCGCGACCCAGGCCGCAATGGCTCGAGCGCCCGCGGGAGCGGTCTACAACGTCGGCGGTGGTACCGAGGCGTCCCTTCGAGACGTCCTCGCGCTGTGTGGGCAGCTGAACGGACGACCGGTCGACGTCGTATACGACGGCACGATGCCCGGCGACGTTCGGCGCACCGCTGCGGACACGACCCGAATCCGCACCGAGCTCGGCTGGGCGCCCCAGACGCCGCTCGAGGAGGGTATCGCCGCTCAGCTCGCGTGGTCTGAGACGGTGCTCGCGGATTCAGCGGCGACGAGCGCTCGGCCCCGGCGCTGATCGGCGCCGCTCGTCGCCAGATCGCGCCGACCGAATCGCTTCGTCAGCCCGCTTCGAGCTCGCGAAGGAGATCGTGAAGCGTCCTTCGCAGGAACCTGTTCACGACGAAGAGTCCAAGCTTCCGTCCGGCGGCCGATCGACGGCTGTTACGCGCAAGCCTGCCCGACCAGCGCTCGAGGATCCTCAGGACTTCGTAGAGGCGGATCTCGCGCGTGGGGATAGTCGCCCGCCCGAAGTACCCGACCAGGAACTCGCGCTCGTACGCTGCGAGACGCTCGCGGTCGAACGCGAGTCCCTGGGTCGCGATCTGCTTCCGGTACGTCTTGATCCCGGTCAGGAAGTAGGCGATGTCGACATAGATCGGCGTGCACCAGTTGGCGAGCATGTCCATTCCGGTTACGCGCGCATCCGGAGCGACGAGGACGTTCGTGAGACCGTAGTCACCGAAGTGAAGGCCAAGGGGCAAGGGCTCGACGAGCGTTCCTTCGGCGAGGATTCGCGTCTTCGCCGCCACTCGCTCGAAGAACGCCTTTTCGGCCAGCGTTTCGCCGAGGTAATCGGTGAGCGCGGTCAGGAGCGCGACGAACCCGGCGCGCCCGTCGTGGATCGTCGTTACCGCATGCGCGGGGCGGATGCGGTGGAATTCGCGGAGCCAGGCGCCGGCGTTTCGGAGAACGTCGTCGAGTTCGACCGACGCGAGCGGGTGCAGGCGGCTCGCGCGGCGTAGGAGCTTCCACAACTGGTCCCCTTCAGCCTCTTCCATGACGAGCGCGTCGATCTCCGGGACGAAGTCGAGGGGGCGCACCGCACCGAAGCGAGGGTCGGCAAGCGCCTGGAAGTGGGCGTGGGTGGCGGTCAGCGCTTCGTGGTAGAGCGCGAGCGCACTGTCCGACGCCACCGGGGGAGTCGCCCGCGGACGCCGCGAGCGGGCGAGATCGGCTGAACGAAGCTTCACGAAGACCCGGCGACGCGAGTCCCCTGCCGAGAGCTCGAAGCGATAGATGGTCGAATACCGCCTCTGTCGCCCATGAACGAGGGTCGCCGAGACGTCCATCCCGCGAAACTCGTCGAAGTACATGGGCGCACGCTCGTGTAGGAGGTGTGAGACGCGTGCGACGCCCACTTCGGCCGCTTCGCCCGCGGCCGGACTTCTCGCCGTCGCTTCGCTCAGACGCTCGGCTCCGTCGAGGGCACGTGGCTCGGGCGCAGCAGTTCGTCCGCAGTCTCGTCCCCGTAGCCCCACCTGTCGACGAGGTTCGTCCCGAGCAATGCGTCCACGGCTGCGACCTCCGGCGCATACCGGGCCCGCAGACGCGCGGCCGTCTCGGGCGAGAGCGGCGGCCGGTCGCTACGTCCGTACGGCCGGTAGAGCACGTTTCGGATCTTGGTCGAGGCCTTGACCTTTCCGTAGAGCCGGACGAATCCCAGGCGCAAGGCGAGCCGCGAGCCCTTCTTGGCGAGCTTCGCGATCGCTGGGGACCGTGGCACGCCAGCCGGCATGCGCTCGCGCAGGACGGACGGCGGAAGCACGATGCTCTCGATCTCGAGGAAGCGGAACATCGACTCGGCGAAGGCGCGCGGATCCGCCTTCAGGTCGTCGAAGACCGTGACGAGGAGCTGGTCGCGCGGAAACTGGTCGAGGTATCCGGGGAGATACGTCCCGTAGCGCCCGTGCTCCACGATCTGCGGCGCCTGGTCGAGGGCGTCCTCGAACGTCCCCTGGAACCGGCCGTTCTTGACGAGGTCGAGGTATTCCGAGAAGGCGCGGTCGACCGGCTCCCGTAGGCAGGCCATCAGCTTCATGCCAGGGTTCAGCTCGGCGATGCGCCCGGGCGCGTCGGAGGAGAAGAGCAATGAGTGCGAGATCTCCGCAACGATTTTCCGCTCGCCCGCGTTCGCGAAGTGCTCTAGGTACCAGTCGACCCCACGGTCGTAGTGCGCGCTGAAGAAGTGGAGACCTTTCTGCGGAAAGACGAATACGCTCGGGTGGTAATCGAGCACGCTGAAGATCCAGGTCGACCCCGCCTTGCTCGTCCCGATGTAGATGAAGTTCGGTACCGCGCCGATGCAACGCATGGTAGATCCGTCACGCGGGCCGAGCACTCGACCAAAGTCTAGGCCGGCGCCGGGGAGCTGGGGCGTCCCGGAGCGGCTCGGATGCGCCGGCCGCCAGGGCCGCGGGAACGACCAGCGCCACGGCGAGACCGCCGATTCGGACCGACGGGACGCCACTAATCGAACCGCGAACGTACTATGAAAGCAGGTCAAGGATCCTCGGAACGGAGAGCGCAGCTGGAATCCAAGGGCTTCATACCTCTCGTACGGCGGTGGTGGCCGCTCTTGCTGTTCTCGGCCTGCGTGTCCGCGGTGACCGCGTACGTCGCTTCGTCTCGCGTAACACCCACGTACGAGGCTGAAGTCCGACTCCTTACGGGGCCGCTGAGCGCCGACTTCGACACGGTCCGAGCATCGGGTCAGCTCGCACAGACGTACGCGGAGCTCGCGACCAGCCGGCGCGTCCTCGACGGGGCGCGACGGCAGTTCCGGCTTCGTCAGTCGCTCGACGACCTGGTCGCGTCGGTGAGTGCGACGGGGAACGAGGTGACCCGCATCGTCGGCATCAGGGCGAGAAGCGACGACGCGAAGCTCGCCGCCCGGATCGCGAACGGGGTCGGCAACCGACTCGCCGCCGAAACGTCGCAGACGCCCGACCAGCCGGCAGGCCAGCTCAGGGTGATCGACCCTGCGAGTGCCCCATCCGCGCCGGTGGAGCCCCGCGTCCCGTTGATCACGGTCCTGGGCGCAATCGCCGGCCTCATCGGCGCCGCCGTGCTCGTGCTCCTCCTCCAGTCCGGTCGCGACACGATCGAGAGCGAGGAGGACGTCGACGTCTCCGTCCCGCTCCTGGGCGCCGTGTCGCTGCGGCGCGGCTCCCGGTCCGGGCCCGGCGCCCTCGTGATCCAGACGCGACCCCATTCCCGGGCCGCAAACGACTACCGGGTTCTCGCTGCGAAGATCGAGCTCTCCGCTGAGAGCTCGAGCGCCCGTAGCGTCCTCGTCGCCGGTTGCGGGGACGGTGATGGGAGTGGATTGGTCGCCGCCAATATCGCCGCCGCTCTCGCGGAGAGCGGAACACACGTCACGCTCGTCGACGCGAACAGCGTCGAAGCCGAGATTACGAACGTCTTGGGACTGAATGGACAACCGGGCTACGGCAACCTGGTCGGAGGCGGGGTACCGGACGACATCGGCTCGAACTCGGTCGAGCTGACGGCGACGAACAGCAACCTCGCGATTCTCGCCTCCGGGACAGAACATGGCGCGAGCCCTCTCGAGACGGACCCGGTCATCCGGCTGCTCGATCGGCTCCTCGCGCGATCGGACATCGTCGTCGTCAACACACCAGCGGTCGAGGCGTCGCCGAACACGCTCATCTGGGCACGAGCGGCCGATGCCACCGTTGTCGTCGCGCAGCAGGGTCGAACCAAGCGCGAGGATCTCTATGACGCGGTGAAGACGCTCTCGCTTGTCGAGGCGAACGTGATCGGCGCCGTCCTGACGACGAGCCGACCCCTCTGGCGGCGTTCAGCGAGAGACCGCACCTTCGCCGGGGAGCCTCGTCCGATCGTCAGAGACTCTCGCGCCCGGGACGTCACCCGGCTTCGTGCGGAACGAACGACTGGGAAGGACTAGGCGCATCCCGACGCCAAAAACGGGGAACGGCGCGATCGTTCCCGCGAGCGTGCTGACCCTCGCCGCCTGAACAGGTGCTTGGGGAGCGTGGTTCGAGTGTCCCCTCGCTCGGCCACACGAGGCCGGTCTCGACGTGCTGCGAGATGCCGGTGACGAGAGCCATGACGGGGTGCTTCCGCTGACGGCGCTCAAGATTGGGTACGTGACGTCACGATTTCCGAAGCTCACCGAGACGTTCATCCTCTACGAGATTCTCGGGCTCGAGCGGGAAGGATTCGAGGTCGAGTTCTATCCGCTCCAGCGAGAGCGAACGGACGTCCTCCACCCCGAGGCGATCCCCGTCATGGAGCGGGCTCATTACCTGCCATTCTTGTCGCGAGCGATCCTCCGCAGTCACCTCGATCTCGTTCGAGGATCTCCTCGGACGTATCTCGGGACGCTCGTTTCCGTTCTTCGGGGCACCTTCGGCAGCCTGAAGTTTCTCGTCGGCGGGATCGTGTTCTTCCCGAAGGTCGCTCATGCAGCACGCTTGCTATCCGAAGAGGGCGTGACGCATGTCCATTGCCATTTCGCGACGCATGCAGCGCTCGCCGGCTTCGTCATCCACCGGCTTACCGGAATTCCCTACAGTTTCACAGCGGCGGGCTCGGACCTCCATGTCGACCGCCGCATGCTCTGCCGGAAGGTCGCAGAGGCTGCGTTCGTCGTCGCGATCTCGAACTACAACAGGGACGTCATCGTCGACGAATGTGGCGAGACCGGCTCGGAGAAGATCCGCGTGATCCATTCCGGGATCGATACGTCGTTCTTCCGGCCGCGGCACAACGGGCGCTCGTCGGGTCGTTTGCGGATCCTTTGCGTCGGCACGCTGCACGAAGTCAAGGGCCAGACGTATCTCATCGAGGCCTGCAGGCTTCTCGCGGAAGCAGGAGTCGACGTCGTCTGTGACCTCGTCGGTGATGGTCCTGACCGCGATGCGCTGAGGCGGCAGATCGAGGAGGCGGGGTTGAACGAGCGGGTGACCCTGCTAGGGCCGCGGACCCGTCACCAGGTCGCCGAGTTGCTCGCGCGTGCCGACGTCGTCGCGACGCCCAGCGTCCCGACGAAGGCGGGAAGACGCGAAGGCATCCCGGTCGTCCTGATGGAGGCGCTCGCCTGCGGGCTGCCGGTCGTCGCGAGCGCGATCTCGGGAATCCCGGAGCTCGCCGAGCAGGAGCGTACAGGTCTGCTCGTCCCGCCGGGCGACCCTGCCGCTCTAGCACAGGCCCTTCGTCGAATTCACGACGACGTGGCGCTGTCCCGACGGCTCGGCGCCGCAGGCCGAGAGAAGGTGGTGCGCGAGTACGACGCGTACGGGAACGCGGCGCGACTTGCTCGCGAGATCGCGCGAATCGATGAGGTCGATCGACCGAAGCCGCCGCCATCGCGATGAGCGTGACCGTGGCCGGGAATCGCGTCCGTTCCCGCGCCGGCGAGTGTCTTCTTTTCTTCGCGGCCGTCGACAGCGCTCGGCGAGCGGCGGGGGAGCCTTACGTCCCGGTCTGGGACGCGACCAGGCGGCGGACGAGAGGGACGCGCGTGAGCTCGGGGAACGTGGCCTCCATCTCGAGGAGGTCCCGGTTCGCCAGGAACACGACGAGCGATGCGAGAGCCGCGAGTCCGAGACCTACGACGAGGGGCGGCGACAGCGCGAACTGGATCGCCCCGACGGCGAGCACGGCTGCGATTATCACGAGGTACGCGCGCGCATAGCGCCATTCGAAGAGCGGGACGCCGATGCCTTTCGCGAGTCCCGCCTGATTGAGCGTGTTTTGGAGAACGAGCGTCACGGCGTTCGCTATCGCGGCGCCCAGTGCTCCCTGACGCGGGATCAGCACGAAGCTCAGGACGACGTTCGTGAGCCCGGCTATGACGTTCACGGTGACGACGTACCGGAGCTTCCCGTACGTCTGGAGGGTGAGCGCGTTGTAGCCGAGCGCGGCGTTGACGTAGAAACCGAGGGAAACCAGCGCGAGCACGGTGGCGGAATCGCTGTAGCGGTCGCCGAAGAGGGCTACCGTCGTCGGTTTGGCGAGAGGGACGGTGAGGACGAAGACGGGGAACGAGAACACTGCAAGCCATACGGCTGTCCGCCAATAAGCGTCTCGCATGCCTTCCCGATCGCCGCGCGCGAACATTCGCGTCGCGAGCGGCACGAACAGAAGCATGAACGTCCAGAAAACGAGCTGATTCAGGCGTGCCGTCGGTAATACCGCCCGATAGGCGGCCACTTCGACCGCGCCGGCGAAGTGGCCGAGCAGGACGACCGTTCCCGTAACCATCGAGATGTTGACGAGTTCGGTCGAGAGCAGGGGCAGGGCGAACCCGAAGACCTCGCGGAAGGGCATCACGATCGAACGCAGGTGAAAGTGCTCGAGCAGGCCACGTCGGCGGAAGAAATGGACCGAGAGCGCCGCGTACGTGACGATTCCGAAAGCCCCCGCGGCGACGTACCCGGCCGCGAGGAAGGTCACCGACCCGCCGAATGCGAGAAGGAGTGCGACGAAGAGAAGCCGAAGCCCCGGGGTGAGGACGTACCTCCGAAAGAAGACGGCCCGCGGGCGCGAGAAGACGGCAAAGATCCCCTCGAACACTTTCTCCAGCGCCTCGATCGGGGCGAGCAGGATGAGGATGAGCAACACCACGACCGCTTGCGGATCGCTCACGGCCGTGCCGGCCAGGACGCCCTTCAGCGCAAAAAGGCCCGCGAAGAGGAGGAGACCGGTCGAGACGATCGTTCCGATCTCCATCACGATCGTTCCAAAAAGCTTGTTGTAGGCGCGCTCCTCCTCGTAGAGAGACAGGAACCGCGTGAGCGCCTGCTGGTGCCCGAGACTCACGAGCGTTCGCCCGGCGGGGATGAGGGCGAGCCCGTACGCGAACGCCCCGAAGTCCGATTTCGTCAGGAGACGCACGATAAGAACCTGCGTCGCCATGTTGAGCAGAAGCGACATCAGGCGGCCGGCGAAGAGGAGGCTCGATCCGCGGATGTGAGCGGCGGTCGCCGCCTTCGCCCCCGTCGTTTCGGTCGCCTCGGCGGCCTCCGGCCCGCCGGTCACGTCCCTTTCTCCGCCATCGCTCCCACGAGTCGGCTCACCTCCCGAACGAAGTACCGGTTCGTGATCGCCTGATTCGCCGCTCGGCGCCACGTGGGTGGCGCGCTGCCTGCCTTTTGCGCAACCGATGACCACCGGTCGAGCAGCAGGAGGAGCTTGAAGAACGCCATCGCACCGTGGGGGACTCGCTCGCTGCCGAAGTAGCCGGCCAGAAGCTCGTTCTCGTACTGCGTCAGCACATTCGAGGAAACGGCAAGGCCGTACGTAAGTCTCTGTGGAGCCGCCGTACGGAGCTCGGTAACGAAGTAGGCTAGGTCTTCGTAGATCGGCACTCGCCACCCACCGATCATGTCGATCACCGTTACGCGGCCCTCGGACGAGACGAAGATGTTCCGGGGCGCAAAGTCGCCGTGTCCGATTCCGCGAGGAAGGATCTCGGGTAGCACGGATTCCGAGTGCGCGATCGCGGCCGACGCGACGTCCCGGAAAAATTGCGGAGCCGCAAGCCTGCGCGCGAGGAATTCCGTGTATTCCGTCAGTGCCTCTTGTACGTCTGCACGGGTCTCTCGTAGAGGGGTGGCGTAGTGCCCGTCCGCCTCGAGTTGATGGAACTCGCGGAGCCAGGCGCCGGCGTGTCGAAACGCCTTTTCGAGCTCCATCCCCTTGACTGCCGCCGCAAGTCGTGTCGCCTTCCAGAGGAGCTGACGCAGGGTTCGTTCCTCGATAACTTCCATCACGATCGCCTGGTGCTCCGGTATGTACTCGAGAGGACGGACTGCGCCCAGATGAGGGTCGCCGATTCGGCGAAACCGGTGAGACGCCGCACATAACGCCTGATACTCG
Source organism: Actinomycetota bacterium (assembly GCA_030861005.1). Lineage (GTDB taxonomy): Bacteria > Actinomycetota > Thermoleophilia > Gaiellales > Gaiellaceae > JALZFU01. The sequence goes on along the minus strand of JALZGN010000062.1, from coordinate 31,633 downwards.
AACCTCGACCTGATCTTGACCCAGTCGTCCACCGGAGCGAGACGGGGGCGATCGTTCCCCAGTGCCACTGATCCTGCACTCGAGACGGAAAGCACTTTTGCGAGGACGAGTTGCTCGAGGTTCGTCCCGGTGATCCGAAAACGATAGGTCTTCGAGAAGCGATGATGGTGTGCGGCGAGAAGCTCTACCTGGAGCTGATCGGATCGGACGCCGTCGAAATAGGCACGAGCGTTCGTCCGCAGATACGTGAGGAGAGCGGCACCGTCAGCGTCGTGCGTCACTTTCGAATGATAGTGGCCTTCGCCCGTTTTCTCTCGACCCCACGGCGCGCTACGATCCGATCATGCTCGCCTACCGGTCGGGACACGTCGCGGAGCTCGTCGAGGCCTTCCATGCATCGCTCCCGGTCCTGGTCGGCGGACTCGCCTTCTCTCTGACGCTCTTCGCTGCGTCAGCAGCGACGGGGCGCCGCGACATCGCGGTCGCCAGTCTGTTCCTCCCGTTCGCCGTGGTGATCGGGTCTACGATCGTCTTCTGGGCGCTGTAACGAAGCGAGGGCCGGCGCGCGGTCGCCCTCCTGGGCGCGCGTTAGTTCCGCACGACGAACGGGATCGCGAAGCCACCGGTGACGGTTCCTCGCAGTCCCCGCTGGAGACCCCGTCGCGTCGTCTCGTCGACTCGCAGGAAGAGCCTGTGGGGCCCGTTTGTGAGGTTCCGCGTGTTGATGGCGACCCTGCCGTCGTACTCGCCGACCCCCCGTTTGACGATCCTCCCCCGGAAGCCCGCGTGAACGTTCGCGTCGATCGTGACCACGTGGCGGGTCGACCGGCGCCCGTCGGAGCCGCGTTCGAGCTTCAGGCTCGGCCTCCAGACGCCTGAGACCGGCCCGAGCGGGATCCCGGAGGACAGCACCGCTGTCTGGTAGCCGCGGCGCGTATACCACCCGGCGGCTCCCATGTAGTTGTCGGACGGGCGGTAGTGGCGGACGGGGTTCCCGTTCCTCAAATAGGCCTGCCAGCGCGTGGAAACGCGGATCTCGTTCCCGTTCGGTCGGACGACCTTCGTGAGGAAGCGGAACTCCTGCCGCCCGTCGTAGGGCGAGCGTCTCGTGTTGACGTAGACCGTCCTCCAAAGAGCGCAGTCGACGGCACGACAGACGTAGTTTCGCCAGTCGATCGTGAAGAGGGTCGTACCCGTTTCGTTGTACGTGTGGATTCTCGTTCTCCGGAGGCGCGCGCCCGGCCGCATCGCGTGCAATTTGACGAGGACGTCGAAGCGTACGACGCCCGAAAGCGTCTGCCTCCACGGAAAGCAGGTGGCGACGTGGACGTGTTCGCTTCGGCGGCCGACGGGGACGCGCGCCCGCGTCCACCACCCTTGCGCCTCGAGGAAGACGCGCTTCTGCCCGTAGCCGCGGCACGTAACCGGATCCGGGCCTGCGTCGGCGACTTGAGGGAGGGCCGCAAACGAGCCGGCAAGAACGAGAACGAGCATCGCGCTTCGAACGACGCGCGACCTGAGACGCGTCCCACGTTCCCCCCCGCCGCGGCGCACCGGCGGGATCGTAACAGGCAAGCTCGGGTGCTGCGGCGCCCTCCGCCCGTACGAGACTACTCGCGGGGCGGCTCGATGACTTTGAACGCCGAGAGCGGGATCGGGTTCACTGTCTCGGCGTCCACGCGGCCGTTCCAGCCCGCCGTGCTCTCATACTCGAGCATGATCTTCGGGCGGCCGGAGTTGTCGATCACGTACATGCCGTACTCCTGGAGGGCGCGAGCGATCGTGAGACACGGGCCGCGACAGCCCCATTCTCGGATCTCGCCGTCGGTCAACTCAGGATCGAGCTGAAGCCTCGCTCCCTCGGGGAGATCGGAGGCGTCCCCCACCCCGTCTGATTTCGCGGCCGGATAGACATACGCATCGCTTGGGTAGTCGTACGCAAAAGCGAGCGCGTGGTCGATCCGGCCGCGAGCGACCTCACAGAGGCGAACGAGCCCAGCGAGGTACGGGACGCCGGCCCCTCGTGAGTGAAACGGACGACCGGAGGGGTCACGCGGCGGAACACCGCTCCAGCGGATGTTGTAGTGATAGCCGTTCACAGCGCTCCAGTTCGAGTCCCCGTTTCGCTCAAGTTTCCAGAGCCCCCATTCGTCGCCCGTGGCGGGATCGAGGAGAATGATCTTCGCGTCACTTCCCTCTGCAGGCTCTGCTTCCTCAGGGATCGGGAGGTCGACGCTTTCGAGGTCGAGGATCTCGAGCACCGACCCGCCCCGGGAGACATCCGAGAAACGGCCGGACAGATCCACGGTTACCCTCGGCGTTTCCTGCGAGACCTCGTAGACTGGCGAGGTGTACTGCGTGGGGTCGGACGTGAGCTTGCCGTCGAGCTCGTCGACGTACGAATCGCTCTCCCGATGGTACGTCGGCGTCGGGTCGAGCGGAGTGTTCCAGGGGCTCGAGCTCGTATACGGCCGGTGGCAGTCAGCTGCTTCGCTCTGCGTGAATTTCGCGGGACGATCGTCGTTCTCTGGCGAGTCCCCTTCGCTGGCACACCCAGCGGAAATGAGCACGACGAGAGCGAAAACAAGGCACGCGACGAGCACGCCCTTTCCATTGTCGCGAACGAGAGCGGTGAGTATTAGCCGCAGATGAGATTGCACAACTCGCGGTGTTCGAGCTCGCCCTCGCGATCGCTGGTAGACCTTGCGAACCTCGACGGGCGGCCCACGTGTGTTCGTATCGACGAGACGTTTCCGGCAGGATGACAGGTCTCATAGCGGTAGTGGGGAACGACGGCTCCGAGGGGCTGGCCGAACGCGATCTCGACGGGCTTGCCTCGGAATACGAAGCGCTTCGAGGCCGGGGCGAGCGCCACGTCGCGCTTGGTGGCCGTCGGGTCGTGGCCGCGAAGATGGTCGCCACCGGCACTCCTTCGGACATCGAGCGCAGTGGAGCGTCCTGGGCCGTCGCGGTCGGCGTTGTCCACCCCGCCGGGCCCCTGGCGACGCGCGTCGACGACAGTGACGGCCAGTTCGCTCTCGTCGCGTACGACGCCGACCGCGACGAGGTTCGGGTCGCGTCTGATCCGTTCGGCATGCAGTCCCTTTTCGTGGCCGAACGTAGCAACAAGACGTACGTTTCGACGTCGGCGCTCGCGCTTGCCGTCCATCTCCGAGCTCAGCCGGACCGGTTCGCTCTCTTGGCGTTCCTGCGTGCGGGCTACCACTTCTCTCCAATGACGCACTGGGAGGGGATCGAACGCCTCGATCCCGGGATCTGCCTTCGCTTCGGCCCAGACGGCTGCCGGCGAGTGGAGTACTTTCGACCTGAGATCGACCCTACCCTAGCTCGGCTCAGCCTCGAGCGGGCAGTCGACCACTGCATCGAGCTCGCCGGCGAGACGTACCGACGCTACCTCGCTCGCTCTCCGCGTTCCTGGGCCGATCTGACGGGCGGATACGACTCGCGTCTCCTCGCGCTGCTGCTTCGCGAGGCCGGCGTGGGGTTCGACACGGACACGAGAGGGTTCGACGAGAGCGCGGACGTCCGGATCGCGAGAGAGCTGGCCGACCTTGGCGGCTGGAACTGGCTCCAGCTGAAGATTCCTGCGAACTGGAGCGACCTCCTGCCCGAGATGATGCAGCGCGCGCTAGCGTGGGGTGACGGGCATCTCGAGGTGATCGAGCTCGCTTGGGTGCTCTGCGCACACGCTCAGGTCGGCCGCACGCACCCGTCTCTTTTCATCGCCGGAGGGGGAGAGCATTACCGGGGGTTTGCCTGGCGACAGGAGTTCCTGTATGCCGGAAGATCGCAACGTGTCAACTACGAGAACTGGGTCGATATGCGGCTCCTTCATCCGACCGATGTCCACGTCTTCGCCGACGATCCGACACCAGCCGTTCGGGAAGACTTCCGACGGCGTATGGTGGCGCGGGCCGAACCTTATGCGTCCGAACTGAACACGACCCAGCTCGACGTGCTCTACGCGTACAAGGGGACCGGCCACTTCGGCGCCTACCTCTCCGCCGACAGCGGCTTTCTCACCTCGCAGCTTCCGTATTACTTTCGATCGATCTTCGGAGCCGCGTTCTCCGTCAGTCATCGCTTCCGAAGCCACAACCGCCTCATGCGACACATGATCGAGCGTCTCGATCCGCGGATCGCGGCCGTGCCGACGACGATCGGCGGTCCAGCCGAGCGTTTACGCCCGGCGAACGCGCATCGCTTTCTCCCGTACTACGCGGAAATCGGCCGCAAGGCGATCCGAAAGGTCAGCCAGAAGACTCTGGGGCGAACCCTACTCGCCGAGCAACCGGGCTTGATCGTCACGACGTTCAGTCGGGCGGTCGGGCCGGCCCTCCGACGCCTCGATGACGGGCGCGCGCTTCGGCACGCCCACATGCGCTCGGCACCTCTCTTCTCGGGGAAAGAGCTCGACGAGCTCTTCCGCCGGGCAGAAGACGGCGTGCTCGTCGATACGCGCCCGCTCGGGCGAATTCTCACCGTCGAGCTCGCGCTGCGCGCCGCTGACGCCAGCATCGATCGGTAGGCGAATCGCGGACGCAGGCGTTGCCGCGAGCGTCGCCGGCGCCTACCGAACCTTGAGGGGGACCTTCACGACTCCGGTCACCTCACCCATTCGCCCGCCGATGCTGCCTCGGTCATGAGTGAGCAGGGTGACGAAGTGCATCCCGGGAGTCATGTTCGCGGCGGGAATCGTGATGCCGCGCTGAGAGGTGCCGCTTCTCCCGCTTGCGAGGACGACGCCGTTCTGTCCCATGTGGAAGTCTGGGTCGAGCCGTGCCTCCCAACTCGTTACGGCAGTGTCTCCGGCGGCACCGTCGACGAACGCCGCCGTGAACGCGTAGTCCTGCCCGGCCGCCCGTGCAATTCGCGGATCGGAGCGGTAGCGGGCGTTCTTGTACTCGAATCCGTTGTACCACCCTCGTCCCGTCGTCCGAAACGGCGCGGCGAGCGGGCACTCGGAGGAGTTGGAGTCGGCCGTTCCGTTCTGAACGTTGAGGCACCAACCCGACGTTGCGTGGATCTCGGTCCCGTCGGGACGCTGGGCGTCGGTCAGGAAGCGAATTTCTCGCCGGCCGTCAGGAACTTTGCGCGAGTCGAAGGCGAGCGACGACCACCGCTTGACATCCATCTCGCCAAGCAAGACCGTGCGGTTCCAATCCTTCGAGATGATCGTGGCTCCAGTCGAACCATCGTGCACGCGGGTACGGTGCAGCAGTGTCCCTGTGGGCAAGTTGTGACCTATCACCCGAACGTCGAGCCGAAACGACCCCGAGACGGTCTGCATGAAGGGGAAGCAAGTGGCGACGTGGAGGTGCTCTGCCTCCCCGTACTCGCCAGGGTCGGCGCCTGTCGCCCACCAGCCCTGCGCCTCGATGAAGACGCGCGGCTCGGGATACGTGGTCGAGGGGTTGTCGGCTGGCGCCCCGATGCAGGGGTATTGAGCGTGCGCCTGCGCGGGCAGAAGGAAGAGGGCCGCCGCGACGCCGAGCAGCAGCAGCCACCGGAGTCTCGGCCTCACCCTTCCGATCTCGATGCGGGGAACGTCGGCTTCGCCCACGTCCAAACCTCCTCACCTCGCAGCGGCCGCACGCCTGAACTGACCAGAAAATCGACGCGACCGTATTCCGATTCGATCCCTTATCCGAGGGACGTGAACGGATGGGTGCCGATCGAGCACACCTCTGCGCGACCGCTGTCCGAACGCGCATCAAATGACGGCGGTTCTTCAACCGTGTTTCGAAGGCGCGACATCGCGAATCGGCCAGCAGGAGTTGGCGGCCGGGTTTTGCAGGGCGAGTAGATCCTCCCCTAAGTCATCACTCGATTTCTCGGTATGCCCCCTCCCTGCTTCTCAGGAAAATACGATCCGAGTCTTTCCCGCGGTCCATTCGTTTTCAGAGCTGTACGTGATCGCGGATCGCGCAGGAAAACGAGTGCGAACGAGCAGAGCGTCCGCGGAGCATGCTCCGCAGATCTGTCCGTCGATGATTCGCGTTCCTTCAGACAGCCGCGCCGGAACTGACCAACTACTCGGCTGAGCTATGACGTGATGCTCATGAAACCCGCAGCCGTGTGCTGCTCGGCAGTCACGTGCTCGGCTCTCGGAGGGCTGCTAGCGAAGGAGGAGGCCCGGTGCTGGCTCATCGGTGTCGTCTCGCGGGGCTGCTGACCGCGCCAGAAACGCTGCTGCACCTGCGAGGGCCATGAGTAGCCAGAAGTAGCGGATGTACGCCTGTTGCAGAAAGAGGCCAGTCGCGAGTTGGGCAACGATCGCCAGCTCGAAAGCAGCCGCGGTATTTGTGATTTCGCGGCTTCTCGCAAGCCAGCGTCGCCTGGCTCGGCTCAGCTCACGGAGAGTCACGAAAACGACGGCCATGAAGCACAGGATTCCGACAGCGCCGGTCTCGGCTGCCACGTCGAGGTAGAGGCTGTGCGCCTCCCGGATACCCTCGTGAACCTGGAGTCCGAGCCGGTCAGCGTAGTCCGGATAGTAGAAGGGGAAGTTCCCGGGACCCACTCCGATCACGGGGTGATCCGCGAAGGTAAGCGCAGCTGCTCCCATCTCTCCTGCTCGGCCGCGGATCGAATTGTCGGCGGCGGTCTGGCTCCCCTCCTCGAGACTCGTGGAGGAGAGACCGAGAAGGGGGGTCACGCGGGCCTGGTAGGCCGGAATGGCCGCGAAGACCAGCAAGACGCCGATCACGATGGCGGCGAGTTGGTAGACCGTGACATAGCGGCGGTACGCCATGACCGCGAGCATGACGGCGAAGCCCAACGCGGCTCCCCGCGACAAGGTGAGGGCGGCGCCGACGCCGATGAGGACCGTCGTGCCGGCCGCAAGAAGCTTCAACCGGCGCGACCGCTCGCTCCAGTAGCGGAAAAGCCCGAGCGGAAGCAGTACGAGAAGAATCTGCGCATAGCGGTTCTTCTCGCCGATCGGCCCTGACAGACGAGGCTGCACGACCTCGCCCGGTGCAGCTGTCCTTTGCCGTTCGAGCGTTTTCTCGAGCGTTTCGGGATCCGACGTCTGTGCGAAGCCGAGGTAGTCGTTTCGGTACGTCCCGGTTGCGACTTGAACGACCGAGAGCGTCCCGAGGAGAGCGCCGACGACGAGCAGCACCCACACGATTCGACGTAGCGTGTCGAACGTTCGAACGACGTTCGTCAGGATGAAGTAGAGCCCGATGCCTTCGAGTACGAAGGTCTGCAGGGCGAACGCGGCGGCCTCAGGCTCGGTCGCTCCGAGTGCCGCGACAGCCTGGACGATGCCGAAGGCCGCTACGAACGGAAGGGCGGGCGTGAGCGTGAGCGGCTGCTTACGGACCACGACGTGGTAGGCGAGCGGCAGCATGAGCAGCATCGGGACGAGCGCCGTCGCCGTGGCCGGAACGCCGTGGAACTTGACGGCGACGACGGCCGCGTTGCTGTACACGATCGCGACGACCACGAGGGTGGCGAAGTCGGGGTGCGTGACGAGCACGACAACGCCGAGTGCGAAGACGGCGAGGGCGAGCGCGAGGACGGCGCTCTGAGCGGCGAGCACGCCGCTCGCCGCCGCGACGCCGAGAGCGAGGACGGCGGTCACCGCCGAGGAAGCGGGCAGGAGCCGGGCCGTCAACATGAGACGTCCTTCGCTGGGCGCTCGCGGCTCGGCTCCCAGCGATCGATCACGCGGCCCCGCGCCACGTTCCAGACGGCACGAATAGAGGCGGCGTTAACCAGCGCGAAGAAAGCGGGGAGGGCGAAGATCTTCTTGCGCCCGAGCGTCGTTTCCTCGAAGAGAAGCCCGATCGCTGCGAAGCCGTAGAGGACGGCTTGAGCGATCGTCGCTCGCCGGTAGAACCCGCCGCGGCGCGAAAGCATCGCCCCTGTCGCGGCGATCACGACGAGAGGGGCGGCCATGAGACGGCGCAGCAGCTTGTGCGAGGCGAGCTGAAGCGCGTAGAACCCGTGGCGCCTCGGATCCAGCAGCTCACGCATCGTCCAAACGGCGCGAAGACCGCGGGTCATGATCCGAACCTTACGAGCGAACTCTGCGTCGCTCGAGGCACCAGTAGGCTCGTAGGCGACCGCGTTCGGCTCGAAGACCAGACGGCGGCCCTGCGCGATCACGGCCGTCGAGGTCACGAAGTCGTCCGTGACGCCGGGTGGCACGCCGCGGAAGAGCGCGCGCCGGACGGCGTAGATGGCGCCAGTGGCGGAGACGACGTTGCCGGCGCGGCTCTCGGCGACCTTGAGCGCCCGGTCGAAGCTCCAGTAGTTGCGCTCGCCGATTGCGCTTCCCCCGAGACCCACGGGCGCTGCGTAGCGTTGGTTCCCCGCGACGCCTCCAACGGACGGGTCCGCAAACGGCCTGACGAGCATCCGGATGGCGTCGCGCTCGTACATGCTGTTCGCGTCCGAGAAGACGACGATCTCCCCCGTGGAAGCTGCGACCGCCTCGTTCAAGGCGACGGCCTTCCCGCTCGTCGGCAGCGCGAGCAGGCGGATGCGGCTGTCCTCGTGCGCGCCCACGATGTCCTCTGTGCCGTCCGTCGAGCCGTCGGAGGCGATGACGATCTCGAGCCGGTCACGCGGGTAATCCAGAGCCAGCAGGTTCCCGAGCTTCGCGCCGATCGTTTCCGCCTCGTTGCGAGCCGCGATCACGATGCTGACCGTCGGCGTCATATCCGCGCTCGTGTGCGGACGCGGCCGAACCCAAGCTCGCAAGAAGAGAAGGAGGGGAAACAGAACGTACGTGTAGACGACCGTCGCCGTCGCGGCCCAGAAGAGTCTCTCCGGCCAACGGCGCGTCACCGTCCTCCTCCGCCCCTGCGCGTGAGATGGCGTGACCACGAGAGGAGCTGCGCACGGATCAGGGGAACGCTCGAGCGCCGACCGACGTTGATCCGGCGAAGACGAAGCCAATCGGCGCGGCGCAGGTCGTTGATCCCCCGCTGCGTCGTGAACGCCACCTCGAAGCCGGCCTCGGCGACGAGGGAGACGACATCTGGCGTATGCGCTCCCCCTGGGTAGGCGAAGACGGGAGGCGCCGACCCCACCTCGCGCTCGAGATCGCGGAGAGATCCGACGATCTCGGCACGGGCCGCTTCCCGCGGGACGCGGTCGAGAAGCGGATGCGTCCGCGAGTGAGGAGCGAGGTCGACGCCCTCGCGGGCGAGGAGGCGCAGCTCCGGCCACGTGAGCACCGGCGAGACCGTCGGGGACACCCCGAGCTGCTCGACGACGTTGTCGAGCATCGCCATCGCGTCCTCGTGCGGCATCGCTCTCATCTGAGCGCGCACGGTGCGGAGGGCCCGCGAGCGGTCGGTCGTCGTCTCGAGGGGAAGCCGCCCCGACGGCGTCTCGACGTGGTCGCGCCGCGCGGTGGTGGCGAAGGCATCGTGGAGCCGATCCCACCAGAACGCCGGCCTCTTCGCATCCGGGTAGGCCGTGGCGACGAAGAGCGTGACGGGAACACCGCTCTTCTTGAGCGCCGGCCAGGCGGCATCGGCGAAGTCGCGGTAGGCGTCGTCGAAGGTGAGCATGAGGGAGCGTCGAGGCAAGGGCGCCCGGCCGCGCCGCACGTCGAGAAGTTCCGAGAGCGAGAGGATCCGGCGGTGCGCCGCGAGCCACGCCACCTGTGCCGAAAACTGATCCGGCGTCGCGCTGAAGACGCCGGAAGCGAGCGCGCCTGCTCGCTCGTCGATTCGGTGGTACGTCAGGACCGGCAGCAGGCTGAGGCGAGACCGGTCGAAGCGCTCGAGAAGGTCGACGAGCCGCGCGAACGAGCTCGTCGCGACGGCCGAGGAGGCGACGTTGCGAACCGCGGCCCTAGGCACGCCGTGCCAGCTTCGTCCGGAGCTTCGCCGCGATCTTCACCATCTCGACGAGGCCGGGAAGGATGTCATCGCGCTCGAGGATGTCGTAGCCGTCCGAGGGCCTGAGCAAGAGGGCGGCGGTGACGAGGGCGTCGCGGCGCCGAGGGAGGCGCACCCAGCCGTAGCCCCGGTTTCGTCGGAGGACGGAACCGATCCAGGCGACCTCGAGCTCGAGGTGACGGGAACGGACACCGAGCCGGTAGGTCGAGTCGAGCGGTGGTTCCCCCGCGGGGGAGCCGTTGACGTAGAGGTCGACCATCTGACCGGGGAAGTCGATGCCGCTCTTGACGGCGAGCGGAAGCGAGCCCCACACCCGTCCGTTGATCTCCATGAGACGGGGCCCCTGGTCGCCGAGCTTGAACTCCACCATCGCCACCCCCGTCCAGGCGAGCGCCGTGAGCAAGCGGGCGGCGTGATCGAAGAGCGTCGGATCGAGCGGGACGCTCTCTCGGAAGGAACTCGCCCCTCCAGTCACCGGAACCTCACGGATTCGCCGATGCTGGAACGCGGCGAGCGGGCGGCCGCGATCCATGAGGAGGCCCACGCCGTGTGCCTCTCCTCGGTAGTACTCCTGCAAGAGGACGGCGGCTCGTCCCTCGAGACGCCGCATCTGATCGTCCAGCTCCCGGACGGTCTCCGCGTAGGTGACCGAGAACGCCTCGATGTAGCCGCCGTCGCGGTAGCTCCGTGACCTGTGCGGCTTCACGACAACCGGCCAGCCGAGAAGCGGCGCCTGCTCACGCGCCTCGCGCACCGTCTTCACGACCGCCGTGCGAGGGACCGGAACGCTGTGTCGCCGAGCGAGATCGACGGTCGCCTGCTTGTCCGTCACAGCCGCGAGGGCGGCGGTGTCGGGGAGCGCGAGCCGGCAGACGTCCGAGAAGCGATCGCGCTCGCTCGAGAGCGGGAGGATCACGTCGTCTGTGACCGGGAGGATGAGCGTCACTCGGTGCTTCCGCGCAGCGACGAGCAAGGAGGACACGACGCTTCGGGGCTGCTCGCGGGGCTCCGGGTAGCGAACGCGCTCCGCCGTGTAGCGCGAGTAGAACCCCGGGCTGTGGCGATCGCTGTCCGCAGCGACCACGTAGACGCCGCGACGGCCGAGCGCGCGGATGATCGCGAGCGCGCTGCCCCGGCCGGCGTCCGTGACGAGAACTCGCTGCGCAGCGAGGTCAAGTTCGCGACGATTGTGCGCGCTCGTCGTCGCGCGTCCCTCCGGCGGCGAAGCGTTCCACGATACGGGCCACGTCTCGCGTCACCTCGTCGACGGGCCGGCTCGCGTCCACCACGAAGAAGTGCTTCGTCACGGGGGCGAGCGCGAGGTACTCGTCGCGCCTTCGGCTCAGGCTCTCGAGGGTTCCTTCACCCTTGCGTTCGAGGAGGATCTCGGCGGGAGCGTCGAGGTAGATCACAAGATCGGGCTTCGGATATACCCGAGCGAGGACGAAGCCGTGGATTCGCCTGCTCAGCGGGCGTCTGCGGCCGCCTGCGACATCGTACGCGTAGTAGTCCGAGAAGAAGTGGCGATCGAAGATGACGATCTGACCCCGGCGGGCGTACCACGACGCGAGGAGTTGCCGGTACCACTCCTCGGCGAGTCGGTTCGCCAAGCGAGCCGCGGCGCGCGTCGACTTGCGGATCCGCCGGCGAAGCTCTCTCGGACGAGCTTCCTCGAGCCGGGGAGGATCGGGGGGACCGCCGGTGTCGGGTTCCGCGCCGCGTGCCCTCCTGATGGCGTGAACGAGCCGCGTCGTCGGAAGCATCCGGTTGCTCGAGTCCTTGCTGACGCCCATGTAGAGGTATCTCGCTGGCATCGGCAACGCTTCCTCGAGCCGGCGACCGATGGTTGTCTTTCCCGCTCCGTCGGGCCCGATTAGGGCAACCGCGAACCGCCGCTTCTTCGTCATCACACGCAGTATGGAAGCATCGCGTGAACGAGCTTGCGCGTTGGGACGGCGTGAGGGTGACGCACGGTGAAGACGGGCGTCTCCGCGAGAACGCGCGCGAGCACGTCGCGCTCGAGCTCGTCGACGCGTTCGAGGAGCGAGCTCTCGGCGTGCGGAAAGGCGAATCGAAACCTCGTGTATGCATCGATCAGGGGAAAGCGCTCGTGCCGGAGCAGGTAGGCGATCCGACCTCGAGCCTCGTCTCGATCGATCGGGCCGACGACCACCTCGGGCGCCGCATGCGTCATCGCGACGAAGAGGCGATCGAGGCGGCTCGAGGGCGCGTTCGTCCCACCGAAGAGCGTTTCCGGCTCGACCTCGATGGAGAGCTCGTCTTTCAGCGAGCGAACGACGCGGCTCCATCTCCTCCCCAAACGCCGGCGCTCGGGCGCCCTGGCCGCGGTAAGAGCCTCCAGTCGCGACACGGGACCGAAGGCGCGGAGCCGAGCTCGCTCGGCACGTCCGAGCCGAGCGCGGTACTCGGGTTGGTCTGCGACGTGCCAAGCTCGAATCTCGAGAGGCCCGCTCACGCCGGAGAGATTCTCGCCCTCTTCGCCGACGTAGACGCGGTCGTCGGCCACGAACTCGGCGCCCTCTGCCATGAAACCGACGACGGCCGACGTCTTGCCGCCCCCCGGCCATCCGAGTACGGCGACGCCGGTGTTCCTGAAGACGAACGCTGACGCGTGCAGCGAGAGCACGCGCTTCTTCAACATGACGACGATCAGGATCGGAATCAGGAGCGGCACGGGCGCGACGTTCCGCTCGCAGGTGATCTCGACCCCCTCGCCGATCCGGTCGAGGGGTACTCGTGCTCGCGCGCGCCCGTCCTTTCCGGCGAAGAGGAAGAAACCGTCGTCGTCGAAGGCGGCGTTCGGGCCCGCGTAAGTCAACGGGCCCGAACCGGCGAGCCGCTCGACGAACCGGATGACGATATCCGGCTCGGAGCCACCATCGCCGCCCGGCGGTCCGAGCTGCCGGGTGACCGCGGCGATCTCCGTCGGCGATCCATCGACGACCGAGACGGAAGCGACGCCGTGAATCGTGTATCGGACGTCTCGCAAAGCCGTTCGCGCTAGCCGGGCTCCGCCCAGGTCTCGAAACGAGCAGAAGGATTCGGCCGGCGCACTCGGCCTGCCGATGTCGGCTCAGGCGCCGGCGCGCCTAACCACCGAAAGCGCAGTCCAGGAGAGGATCCTGAGGTCCGTGCGAAGCGACATGTTCTCGATATAGCGGATATCGAGACGCAGGCGCTCGTCGAACGTGGTGTCGTTCCTGCCGGTCACCTGCCAGAGCCCCGTGATTCCAGGTCGCACTTCCAGCCGCTGAGTGTGCCAGAGGTCGTACGTGCTCGGCGCGAACGACGTCGGTCGCGGGCCGACGAGCGACATCTCGCCGCGCAGCACGTTGATGAGCTGCGGGAGCTCGTCGAGACTCGTCTTCCGCAGCAGCTTGCCGACCCGCGTGATCCGAGGGTCGTCGATGATCTTGAAATCGGGAGGAGGAAGGACGTTCAGGTGCGCGAGGCTCGCCTTCAGCTCCTCGGCATCTCGCACCATCGTGCGGAACTTGTACATCTTGAAACGGGTCCCATGCCGCCCGGTTCGCTGCTGCGTGAAGAAGATCGGGCCGGGCGAGTCGAGCCGGACCGCGAGCGCGCAGAGGAGAAGGAGCGGCGCCGCGAGCGGCAGGAGAAGCAGACAGGCGAAGAGGTCGAAGACCCGCTTCGCCCAGAAGTAGCGTCTACGTGCCCTCGGCATGACGCATCTGCGCCTCCGTCAGATCCACACCCGTCGCCAGGTGAAGCGCCGAAACTCGACGCCCCCCGTGTCCCTCGCCTTCGAGCGCCGGCCGCGTTGCGACCTCCCGACGTGGGATCCTGCCGCGGGCCCCCGTCTCGTTCCCGCCCTCGAGAGCCTTCAGCAGCGCACCGGTCGTCACGCCGTCCGCGGGAAAGGCGGCGAGCCGAACGCCGTGCTCGGGAAGAAGCTCGGGTGCCGTTTCCCGAATGCGCGCGAGCAGGCGCACGCCGGCTCCCCGGTCCGACTCCGGGAGGAGGACGTAGAGCGCGCCGTTGCTCGTCCAGACGTAGTCCAGCGTTCGCACGAGCGACCGGAGCACGTGAGCTGCCTCACGCGGCCGTCCGGGACGAGACCACCTCGAACGGCGTGCGATCGTCGCGTCCCTCGCCGGGATCCGGATGAGCGCGAACTCGTGACCGTAACGCCGAGATCTTGCGATCTCGCGCCGCAGATCGTCCCATATGTCCAACCGCGTCGGCGAAGCGGTCGCCGACGAGGCGTTCCACCGCTGGTCCGCCTGGGACCGCAAGGTGCTTTCGACCACGGGGCCGCCGTCGCGTCGTCGAATCATCTCCACCCTCCCTGAGGGGCCGCCCCCTCATTGGCCGCAGATTCCGCTAGGCGCGGAAGCTTACCCGCTCACGTTACCGGCGGGTCGGAGATCTAAACAACTAGACGAAAGGCGAGAAAGGGAGGCCGGGTCGCGGGAGCCGCGTGATCGCAACCGCCGCCGGGCGTTCCGGCGGTCGGCGCAACCGGGAGCACCTACCGGCCGTAGCGTCTGTAGAGACGGTCGACGAGCTCGGGCATCGCCTCGAGCCTCTCGGTGATGACGCGCACCCGGTACTCGCGAAAGTGCTCGGGCTCGACGCCGAAAGCCTTGGCGAGGCTGGCCATGACCTCGTTCGAGGGGACCGGACGGTTCCCGTGCACCAGGTGGTTCAGATACCCGGCCGAGAGGCCCGTCCGCTCGGCCAGCGCCCGGTACGTCGTCCCGGTCTCGCTCATGAGCTCCTGGACGGTCGCGCCGAACGGCGCCTCGCTGAAGCGGCGTCGGCGGGCCATCACGCCGCCGTCCGGACTCGAGGGAGGACGTCTCCGACCGGTAGCCGCTCCTCGGTCTTCCCCGCGCGCTCCCGTAGGTCGACCTTGCCGTCCTCGAGCGCCCTCTTCCCGACCGTTATCCGAAACGGGCAGCCGATCAGATCGGCGTCGGCGAACTTCTCCCCGGGCCTGCGGCCGCGGTCGTCCAGGAGGACGTGGAGGCCGGCGGCCTCGAGGTCGTCCTCCAGCCGACCGGCGATCGCGAGCGCCTCCGCCCCGGCCGCCTCGATCGGCACGATTTCGATCTCGTAGGGTGCGAGCGGACGCGGCCATGCAATTCCCTCCGCGTCGTGGTTCTGCTCGACCGCCGCGGCCATGATTCGCCCCGGCCCGATCCCGTAGCTTCCCATGACGAGCGGCCGCTCGACGCCCCCCTCGTCGAGGTACGTCGCGCGGAGCGGGCGCGAGTAGCGCGTCCCGAGCTTGAAGATGTGGCCGACCTCGATCGCGACCTGGAAGCGGAGGGCGCCTCCGCATTGCGGGCAGGCGTCGCCTTCTCGGGCCTCTCGGATGTCCGCGAAGCGGGCCTCGTAGTCGCGCCCGACCTCGACGCCCAGAAGGTGCCGGCCGGTTCGGTTCGCCCCGGCGACGAACTGACCCTCGCGGAGCGCCTCGTCGGCGACGACCTCGACCGCGATTCCTACGGGCCCGATCGATCCCGGGTCGGCCCCGAACGTCTCGCGGATCTCCTCCTCCGTCGCCGGCCTGAATTCCGCCCCGAGGGCACCGGCGAGCTTGCCTTCATGGAGGCGGTCGTCGCCTCGGACGAGGCCGAGGACGACGCGCCCGTCCGTGACGACGGGCATCGCCTTCGAGGTGGCGGCGGCGTCGATCCCGAGGAGCTCGGCGAGGCCCTCGATCGTCGTCACTCCTGGCGTCTCGACCTCGTCGGGTTGCGTGAGCGACGCCGGGAAGCTCGGCGGCCGTGGGACGCCACGCGCGATCTCGAGGTCGGCGGCGTAGTCGCCCCGCTCGCACGTAACGAGGACGTTCTCGCCGCTCCCCGCCGGGGCGAGGTAGTCCTTGCTCTCGCTCCCCCCCATCATCCCGACCTCCGCCTCGACCTCGTAGGACTCGAGGCCGCAGCGCTCGAAGATCCTTCGGTACGCCTCCGCATGCATCTGAAAGCTCTCGTCGAGGCCCTCCTCGTCCCGGTCGAACGAGTAGGAGTCCTTCATGATGAACTCGCGGACGCGGAGCAGGCCGCCTCGCGGGCGAGGCTCGTCGCGGTCTTTCGTCTGGAAGTGGTAGAGGATCTGCGGCAACTCGCGGTAGGAGCGGATCTCGCGCGCGTGGAACGTGACCGTCTCCTCGTGAGTCATCGGTAGGACGAACGGGCGACCGGCGCGGTCGGCGAGCTTGTAGAGCTCGGGGATCCCGTAGCGACCGGTCTCCTGCCAGAGCTCGGCGGGCGTGAGGACGGGCATCAGCATCTCCTGCCCCCCGATCGCGTCCATCTCCTCGCGCACGATCTGAACCGCCTTTTGGTGCACCCGCCACCCGAGCGGGAGAAACGACCAGAGTCCGGCGCCGACCTGGCGGATGAAGCCCGCGCGGACGAGCAGCCGGTGGCTCGCGGCATCGGAGTCGGCCGGCTCCTCCCGAAGCGTCGGGAGGAAGAGCTGGGAAGCGCGCGACATCAGCGCGCCTTCCGGCGATGCACGATCTTCGACGTGCGATCACACGGTGCCTGAGCGAGCTCGCGCCCTTGGAACCGCGTCCAGCCTTCGCTCCAAACGAGTGCCGACTCTGGCTTCCTGCTTGCGACCCAGACTCTCGACAGCATCACCGGCAGGAGCGACTAGAGCGGCCGCTGGGCCGCCTCGGCCATCATGAGCGCAGCCGGCTTCGCGAGCTTGAGACGCTTCGGCCGGACCATGCCGCCCGCGATCCACTGGTCGATCTCGTGAAAGAGCTCGTCCACGAGGATGTCGGAGGAAACCTTCTTCAGCACGCGGCCGTGCGCGTAGACGAACCCGGTCTCGCGGCCGCCCGCGATCCCGAAGTCGGCGTCGCCCGCCTCGCCCGGCCCGTTGACCGCGCAGCCCATGACGGCGACCTCGAACGCCTGTGGATAGGCGCGGAGACGCTCCTCGACGCGCTCCGCGAGGCGCTGGACGCCGACGTTGTCGCGCCCGCACGACGGGCAGGCGATCATGACGGGGCCGCGCTCGCGCAGGCCGAGCGCCTTCAGGATCTCCCACGCCACCTTCACCTCTTCGACCGGGTCGGCCGTGAGCGAGACGCGGAGCGTGTCGCCGATCCCGTCCATGAGCAGGCTCCCCATCCCGACCGCGCTCTTGATGGAGCCAGCGAACGGCGTCCCCGCCTCGGTGACGCCGAGGTGGAGCGGATAGGGGACCCTCTGGGACAGCATCCGGTAGGCGCGGATCATCGTCGGAACGGAGCTCGACTTGACCGAGATCTTGAAGTCGCGGTAGCCGAGCCGCTCGAGGAGCTCCACCTGCTCGAGCGCCTCCTGAACGAGCGCCTGCGCTGTGTCCTTCTGCGCGAGCGGCTCGAGATGCTTCGGAAGCGAGCCCGAGTTCGCCCCGATCCGCATCGGGATCCCGCGCGCCTTGGCCGCCCGAACGACGGCCGCGACCTTGTCGGGCCCGCCGATGTTTCCCGGGTTGATGCGGACGGCCGCGACACCGGCCTCGATCGCCTTGAGCGCGAGCGAGGCGTTGAAGTGGATGTCGGCGACGACGGGGATCGGGCTCAGGTAGACGAGCCGGGGAAGAGCCTCGGCGTCCTCGGTCTTCGGGACGGCGACGCGGACGATCTCGCACCCGGACGACGCGAGCGCGCCGATCTGGGCGATCGTCGCGTCGACGTCGTGGGTCGCCGTCGTCGTCATCGACTGAACGACGACGGGCGCGCCGCCGCCGATCGGAACCCCTCCGACCGTGACCTGGACCTCGCTCGCCATTCCGGGCAACAGTCTATCCGGGTGTTTCCGGCGAGCTGCCTTCGCTCGCGCGCTTGCGCCGCGGTCGGGCGAGGACGGGTTACCGGTCGCTCAGCCGGGTTCCCAGGCGACCTCGACGACGTAGCCGTCGGGATCGCGGCACTTGAGGCTGACGTACGCCGGCTCGTCGTACCACTCCACGATCGGCACGCCGTCGGCGAGGAGTCGGCCTCGAAAGGCGCGGACGTCCTCGGCACAATCGAGGCCGATCCCAAAGTGGAGGAACGGTGGCAACGCGACGGGAGCGTCGGTCACGCCGAGCGCGAGAGCGAAGCCCTCGGCGTCGTAGAGCATGAGGACGCCGTCGTCGTAGCTGCGCGCAGGCCCTGCGTCGAAGCCGAAGTACGTCTCGTAGAAGCGGCGCGAGCGCTCCTGATCGGCGACGGCGAGGGCGAGGTGATCCATCGCTTAGCTGCTCAGCCGGTTCACGTCGTTCGAGAGGCCGAGGAGGAAGAGCATGAGGACGAGCGCGATCCCGATCGCCGAGAAGCGCTCGTACGCGACGCGTGGGATGGCGCGGCCCCGCACGGCCTCGACGATCGAGAACGCGATATGGCCCCCGTCGAGCGGGAGGAGCGGAAGGAGGTTGAGGAGCGCGAGCGAGAGGCTGATGACGGCGAGGATGCGGAGGTAAACCCGGACGCCGAGCTCGTCGAGGGCCTGGCTCGAACCCTGGACGATCCCGACCGCGCTCGAGACGTTCTCGCGATCCTCGCCCGTCACGAGTCGCGCGAGCGTCTGACCCGTGAGCTCGGTCACTCGCCAGGCGTCGCGCGCCGCAAGCTCGACCGACTCGAGAGGCCCGTAGCTTCGGTACATCGACGCGAGCTCGAAGCCGAGCCGGTAGACGCCGTCCGCGCGCGCCGCGCGCGCTGGTCCGAGCGTCCGCGTGTCGCCGCCCCGCCGGACGCCCACCGTGATCGGCCTGCCCGCGCTCGCGCGGATCCTCGCGGAGATCGTCTCGGGGGTCACCGGATTCCCGTCGATCGCCACGACCTCGTCTCCCGCCCGCAGGCCGGCCGCCGCTGCGGGCGTTCCCGGCGAGACCTGGGCGACCGTTCGGCTCACCTCGACGGGGACGCCGAGCGCGAAAACCGCCGCGAGGAGGCCGATCGCGAACACGAGGTTCGTCGCCGGGCCCGCCACGATCACGGCGATCTTCTTCCAGGCGGGAGCGCGCCAATAGGCGTCGGCCGAGAGCGCGTCCGCCAGGTCGACGAGGCCGCGCTCGGCGCTTCGCCGTGCCCCGTCGGAAAGCTCGGCCCGAGCGACGACGGCGCGGAGGCGCTCGAGGCGTGTCGCCGCCTCGTCGAGGCGGTCGGCGCCGAGCGAGTCGCGCACCGGCGGCACGTAGCGCTCGAGCCAGGGCGCCTCGTCGAGCGCCCGCTCGAGCTGCCCCTCGAGGTCGCCGGCCGCGGGGCGGTGCATGCCCGGGATCTTCACGTACCCACCGAGGGGGATCGCGCCGATTCCGTACTCGATCCCGTTTCGCACTCGCTTCGCGATCGCGGGAGGGAAGAAGATGTAAAAGCGGCGCGGGCGCATTCCAACTGCTCGCGCGACGAAGAAGTGGCCCGCCTCGTGGATCAGGATGAGGAAGGCGAGCCCGACGATCGCGACGGCGACGCTCAGTGGACGAGCTCCCGCGTCAGCGATGCAGCGATCCGCCGCGCCTCGAGGTCGACCGCCACGAGATCGTCGACGTCGCGCGCCGGCACGGGTTCGACGCTCGAGAGCGTCCGCTCGACCACCTCGGGGATCCCGAGGAAGCGGAGCTCGCCGCGGAGGAAGGACTCGACTGCAACCTCGTTGGCCGCGTTCAGCACGCACGGCGCCGTCCCGCCCGCCTCGCCCGCGGCTCGCGCGAGCGCGAGGCACGGGAACGCGTCCTCGTCCGGGGGAGCGAATTCCAGAATGAGCCCCGAGAAGAGGTCGAGCGGCGGGACGGGTGTCGGCCCACGGCGAGGGTACGTGAGCGCGTAGGAGATGGGCACGCGCATGTCGGGGTAGCCAACATGCGCGAGCGCTGCGCCGTCCCGAAAGCGAACGAGCGCGTGGACGACCGACGTCGGATGAACCACGACCTCGATCGCGTCGAGCGGGAGCGCGAAGAGGAAGTGCGCCTCGATCACCTCCAGGCCCTTGTTCATCAGCGTCGCCGAGTCGACCGTGATCTTCGGTCCCATGCTCCACGTCGGGTGCGCGAGCGCTTGCGAAGGCGTCACCGCCTCGAGCTCGGCGCGGCTTCGCCCCCGAAACGGGCCTCCCGACGCCGTCAGGACGAGCGAGAGAACGGTCTCGGGCGCTCGCCCCTCGAGGCACTGGAACGCGGCCGAATGTTCGCTGTCGACGGGGAGGATTCGGCCTCCGCCCCGCTCCCTGGCGGCAATCGCGAGCGGACCCGCGGCGACAAGGCTCTCCTTGTTCGCGAGCGCGAGATCGATGCCGTGCTCGAGCGTCCAGAGCGTCGCCGGCAGGCCGGCGAAGCCGACAACCGCGTTCAGAACGACGTCCGGCTCCGCCCGCTCAAGGAGCTCGGTCAGGTCGCCGCCGACCTGTGTCAGCGGAGCGAGTCGGTCGATCCGCCGCGACCCCGAGGCCGCCGCCACGAGCTCGAGCTCGGGATCGGCCGCGACGATCTCGAGCGCCTGCATCCCGATCGAACCGGTTGCGCCGAGGAGCGCGACTCGCTTCACCCGGCCAGTGTAGGGCTCGGCAATCCCCGGCCCGCGAGCACTACGAGGCACCTACGGCGAGGAATACGTAGTAGGCGACCGGGCCCGCGAAGAGAAGCGAGTCGATCCGGTCGAGGACCCCGCCGTGGCCGAGGAGGATTCGACCGGTGTCCTTGGCGCCGAGGTCGCGCTTCACGAGCGACTCGAAGAGGTCGCCGAGGGTCGCGGCGAGGACGATCGCCCCCCCGAGCACGAACGTGCGCCAACCCTCGTAGGCGGTGTCGTAGAGCGTGAAGAACGCGACCAGGATCCCGGCCAGGGCACCGGCGACGAATCCCTCCCATGTCTTCCCCGGCGACATGACGGGCGTCATCCGGTGGCGGCCGACCAACCGGCCGGCAAGGAAGGCGACGGTGTCGACGGCGAACACGGTGAAGAGGACGGCGAAGATCGCGTCCTGCCCGTCGACGTCCAAGCGGCGAACGAGCACGAGGTGGGCAAGGCCGAGGCTCACCCACGCGGAGCCGAGGACGGTCGTCCCGACCGCGACCGTCGTCGATTGCCGCGTCGCCGCGATCGCCGCGAAGAGGAAGGCGAGCGGCAACGTGATCAGGAATCCGCCCAGCATCCATTCGGCGTCGCCGAGCTCGGCGCCGAGGAGGGCGCCGAGCGCGCCGGCGTACCCGGCGAGCACGAGCGGACGGAGCGCGCGCGCGAGGCGGTACAGCTCGTGGAGCGCGACGAGCCCCGCTACCGCCGCGACGGTGAGGAGGAACCACCCTCCCTCCCAGGCGGCGCCGACGACGATCGGGAGGCCGGCGACGAGGACGGCCACCCGCGAGAGGAACGGAGTCATCGCCCGCCGAAGCGGCGCCGACGGCCGGCGTACTCGGAGAGCGCACGGCGCAGGTCGCGCTCGCCGAAATCGGGCCAGAGCGTGTCGACGAAGATGAGCTCGGTGTAGGCGACCTGCCAGAGCAGGAAGTTCGAGATCCGCTGCTCGCCCGACGTGCGGATGAGGAGGTCCGGCTCCCGCATCTCGGGTGCGTAGAGGCGAGCGGCGAGCGCGTTCTCGTCGATGTCTCGCGGGTCGACCCCCTCGTCCACGAGGCGGCGCGTCGCCTCGAGGATCTCGGCGCGGCCGCCGTAGTCGAAGGCGATCCAGAGCTCGAGGCGCTCATTCGCCGACGTCTCCTCCTCGAGCTCGGCCATCTTCGCGCGAAGCTCGTCCGTCGCCCGATCGCGCCGGCCGATGAAGCGGACTCGGACGCCTTGGCGTGCGAGGTCGGGGAGCTCGCGCTCGATCGTCTCCACGAAGATCCCCATGAGCGCCGCGATCTCCTCTGGCGGCCGCGACCAGTTCTCCGTGGAGAAGGCGTAGACGCAGAGGG
This sequence comes from Actinomycetota bacterium, assembly GCA_030861005.1. Taxonomy (GTDB): domain Bacteria; phylum Actinomycetota; class Thermoleophilia; order Gaiellales; family Gaiellaceae; genus JALZFU01. Next base: position 9,857 of record JALZGN010000062.1, on the reverse strand, counting down.
ACTCGACTCCGACGTCGATCGCGGCCTCGACGGTACGGCGGAGTGCGCGCGTTCCCGCCCGGTGACCCGCGGCGACCGGAAGACGGCGGCGTCGGGCCCAGCGCCCGTTCCCGTCCATGATGATGGCGACCGAGCGCGCAAGCTCCGGCAGCTCGCCCTCCGGGAGCGGCTTCATGCTCCGCAGCGTCCGCAGCCGGGTAAGGAGGTTCATGCTCGTGCGGGCGGCGCCGGACGCCGTGCCCTCAGACCTCCATGATCTCTTCCTCTTTACGCCTCAGGAGGTCGTCGATCCGCTTCACGTGCTCGTCTGTCAGCTTCTGAGCCCGCTCCTCGGCCCGCCGCTCTTCGTCGTCTCCGACCTCCCCCTCGCGAACGAGCTCCTTCAGGTCGTGCATCACGTCCCGGCGGACGTTCCGGACCGCGACGCGTCCCTCCTCGGCGAGGTGGCGGACGACGCGGACGAGCTCCTTCCGTCGCTCCTCGGTGAGCTGCGGGATCGGGAGACGGATGATCTTCCCGTCGTTCGACGGCGTGAGGCCGAGGTCAGACTCCTGGATCGCGCGCTCGATCGTCTTCAGCGAGCTCGGATCGAACGGCTGGACCGTCAAGAGGCGGGGCTCGGGGACGTTGATCGTCGCCAGCTGGCGGAGCGGCGTCCTCTGCCCGTAGTAGTCGACGTGGATTCGGTCGAGGAGGGCGGCGGACGCCCGTCCCGTCCGGATCGTGTTGAGCTCGTGGGCGGTTGCGTCGACCGACTTGTCCATCCGACGGCTCGCGTCGGTCAGCAGGTCATCCATGATCGCCATCTCTCTCAGGTCCTCCGGGGGCTCGTGATCACCGTGCCAACGCGCTCCCCGCGCGCGACGCGCACGATGTTTCGCTCGTCGTCGAGACCGAAGACGTGGATCGGCAGGCTGTTGTCCATGCAGAGCGAGAGTGCGGTCGCATCCATCACCCGGAGGTCGCGCTCGAGAGCGTCGCGGTGGGTGAGCTCGGGCAGGAACGTCGCGGCGGGGTCGAGGTTGGGGTCGCCGTCGTAGACGCCGTCGACACCGTTCTTTCCCATGAGGATCGCCTCCGCTCCGATCTCGAGCGAGCGGAGCGCGGCGGCGGTGTCGGTCGTGAAGAACGGGTTACCGGTTCCGCCGGCGAAGATGACGACGCGGTGCTTCTCGAGGTGCCGCATGGCGCGGCGGCGGATGTACGGCTCGGCGACCTCGCTCACGGTGATCGCCGAGAGGACGCGCGTGTGGACGCCGCCACGCTCGAGCGAGTCCTGGAGCGCGAGGCAGTTCAGGAGCGTCGCGAGCATTCCCCCGTAGTCGGCGGTTGCGCGGTCCATCCCCGCCGCCGCGGCCGTCATGCCTCGGTAGATGTTCCCGCCCCCGACGACGACCGCGGTTTCCACTCCGAGGCCGTTCAACGCGCCGAGCTGCTCGGCGAGGGCGCGGACACGGCTCGGGTCGATCCCGTATTCGGCGGTGCCCATGAGCGCCTCGCCCGAGAGCTTGACGAGCACGCGACGGAAGGCGGGCGGCCCGGGCGCCTCCTCGGCGGCCGTGACGCCGCTCGCCCGCGCCTCGGCGGTCATTCGCCGCCCTCGGCGACGTCGAAGCGGACGAACTCGCGGACGTCGGCGCCGTGCTCCGCGAGCGCCCTTCCGACCGTGAGCGACGGGTCGTGAATCCACGGCTGGTCGAGGAGGACGAACTCCGCGAAGAAGCGCTTCTGGATCATGCCGTCGACGATCTGCGGTCGGATGTGCTCGGGCTTCGAGCCGACCTCGAGCAGCTTCTCGTAGATCTCCCGCTCGCGCCGGACGTCCTCCGGAGGCACCTCGTCGCGCGAGACGTACCGGGGGCGCGCGGCGGCGACGTGCATGGCGAGGAGGCGGGCGAGCTCCGCGGTCGCGCGCGCGCGGACGAGGACGCCGATCTTCCGCGCCGGCGGATGCACGTACTCGGCGAGCCGCTCGCCGTCGACCGCCTCGAGTCGCCGCGCGCCGCGGAGCTCGATGTTCTCGCCGAGGCGAGCGACGAGGTCGAGGCGCTCCTCCTCGAGGCTCGCCGCCGCCTCCGAGCCCTCGAGGTCGACGACGTCGAGGACGTGCTGGACGAAGGCGAGGAACTCCTCGTTCCCGGCGACGGGCTCGGTCTCGCACGCGACGGCGACGATGGCTCCCCGGCCGTCGTGCGTGCGCGTCTGGACGCGCCCTTCTTTCCCGCGGCGACCGGCGCGCTTCCCGGCCGCCGCAAGTCCCTTCTCGCGCAGAAGCCGCTGCGCCTCCTCGAGGTCTCCGCCGGCCTCCTGCAGCGCGCGCTTGCAGTCCATCATCGGCGCGCCGGTCAGATCGCGGAGCTCCTTGACGAGCGTCGCGCCGATCTCGCTCACTCGGGCCTCGCCTCCTCCGCGTCGGGGTCGCCCGTGGGCGGGGGAACGGTCGCCGCCGCAGGCGTCTCGCCGAGCGCCTCCTCCGCCACGGCGGCGGTCTCGGAGCCGTACTCGTCGAGCGCCTCGACAGGGCGCTCCTCCTCCTCGCCGGGCGGGTCCTCGCGCGGACGCCCGTTGGCGCGCGCGATCTCACGCTCGCTTACGCGTTGGCGGCCGGCGAAGACGGCGTCGGCGATCACGCGCGTCACGAGCGCGCACGAGCTGATCGCGTCGTCGTTTCCGGGGACGACGAAGTCGGCGTCGTCGGGGTCGCAGTTCGTGTCCACGAGCCCGACGATCGGGATCGCGAGCCGTCGAGCCTCGCGGATCGCGAGCTGCTCCTTCTTCAGGTCGACGACGAAGACGGCGTCCGGCAGCTCCTTCATCTCCTGGACGCCGCCGAGGTTCGTCTCGAGCTTCTCGAGCTCGCCGAGCATCGAGATCCGTTCCTTGGGGGGCAGGAGCTCCAGCTGGCCCTCGTCGCGCAGGCGGCGAAGCTCCTCGAGCCGCTCGAGACGGTTCGAGATCGTCCGCCAGTTCGTGAGCAGGCCGCCCAGCCAGCGGTGGTTCACGAACGGCATCCCGACGCGGCTCGCCTGCTCGGCGATCGCGTCCTGGCACTGCTTCTTCGTCCCGACGAAGAGGACCAAGCCGCCGCGCTCGGCGACGTTCCGGATGAACGCCGACGCCTCCTCGATGAGCTCGAGCGTCTGCTGCAGGTCGATGATGTAGATGCCGCCGCGCTCGGTGAAGAGGAACCGGCGCATCTTCGGGTTCCAGCGGCGCGTCTGGTGACCGAAATGGACGCCGGCCTCCAGCAGCTCGCGCATGGAAACGACAGGCATGGGTGAATCCTCCTCGGTTGCGGGTGTGCGCCGGCGGCGAAGGGATGGAACCGAGACGACGCTCGGCACCGCCACCCACCTCGGTGCCGCCGGGTCGGGTGCGGTCGGACCGCAGTGTACCCGGCCGGTCTCGCGGAAGCTCCAGCCGACGGCGCCCCTACGCTGCCTTCGTGCCGAGTCACAAGCGAGCTGCGTGGGACCTCGCCGCCGAGGCGGTCGACGAGGCGGTCAGCACGGGCGCCGCTTTGTCGCTCGAGCGCCTCGGCCGCCTCGGTCAAGTGGGAACGCTCGCGACGCTGATCGAGGCGCTCGGCGACGAGGAGGCGCTCGCCGGCGCCGCGATCGCGCACGCCCGCGAGCGCGTGGGGGTCGGTTTCGCGCAGGGCGAAGTCATCGCGGAGCTTCTGGCGCTCGCGCGCGTGCTCGAGCGGCACGGCCGAAGGCGCGCGGGCGAGGCGATCGACTGGTGCGTCCTCCTCCTCTTCGAGCGCGTGACCGCCGAGCTCGGCGACCGGGCGAGGCGGGACCCGCTGACCGGAGTCCTCAACCACCAGGCATTTCACGCGGCCGTCGGCGCGGAGCTTGCCCGCGCGCGCCGCTACCGCGGCCGCCTCGCGCTCGTCCTCTTCGACCTCGACCGCTTCAAGGAGACGAACGACCGGCAAGGCCACGCCGAAGGTGACCGCGTGCTGCGCGCCTTCGCTGCCCTCCTCGCCGACACCGTCCGCCGAGACGACGCCGTGGGGCGCCTCGGCGGCGACGAGTTCGGCGCCCTCCTCCTCCAGGCCGAGCCCCGGGCGGTCGACGCGTTTCTCCTCCGCCTCCGCGCGAAGCTTCCGGAGACGGTCTCGGCAAGCGCCGGCGCGGCCTTCGCCGCCGAAGTCAAGGGGGCCGCGGAAGAGCTCTTCGAGCTTGCCGACCGGCGGCTCTACGCCGACAAGCTCGTACGCGCCGCGTAGCGGGCGCGGCGGAACGACGAATCGCGGCCGAGAGCTCCACGGACGAGGCTCCGTTCTCGTCGGCACCGGCGGACGCGGGCGTCGCTAACCACCGCTCGCGCTCGCTCGCACCCGCGCGCGCTCGAGCGCGGCGGCGAGGTCGCCCGGAAGCGGTGACTCGAGCTCCATGCGCTCACCCGAGAACGGGTGAGCAAAGGCGAGTCGTGCCGCGTGCAGGAACTGGCGCGAGAGCTCGAGGTCCCCCGCGGCGCCGTAGACCGGGTCGCCGCTCACGGGAAGTCCGATCGCCGCCAGATGCACCCTGATCTGATGCGTCCGCCCGGTCTCGAGCCGGACGTGAAGGAGCGCGTGCCGACGCAGGAGTTCGGCGACCTCGAACTCGGTGACCGCGTCGCGCCCGACGTCGCTCTCGAGGGAGACCCGCGTCGGGTCGCGGCGATCGCGCCCGATCGGCGCCTCGATCCGGCCGCGCCACGACTTCGGGCGGCCGCGGACGAGCGCCGCGTACCCGCGTTCGATCTCGCGGCGACGGAGCATCCGCTGCAGCCGGCGGTGTGCGTCGTCGGAGCGGGCGACGACGAGGAGGCCGGACGTGTCGCGATCCAGGCGGTGCACGATGCCGGGCCGGGACGGCTCCGCGCCGCCGGCGATCGCGTGAGCGAGGAGACCGTGGACGAGCGTCCCGCCCGCGTGCCCGGCCGACGGATGGACGACCACGCCGGCCGGCTTGTCGACGACGACCAGGTGGTCGTCCTCGTACGCGATACGGAACGGGATCTCCTCAGGCACGAGTCCCGTCTCCCGCCGGTCACGAAGGTCGAGCTCGACCTCCTCTCCACCGGCGACTCGGTAGCTCTTGCCGCGCGGGGCGCCGCCGACGCGAACGCGCTTCTCCGCCAGCAACCGCTCGGCCGCGGAGCGCGACCCGATCTCGGGAAGCCGCGCGAGGAAGCGGTCGAGCCGCTCGCCCGCCGCCGCGGGCGGGACGGCAGTCGCGAGTACCCCGCGCCGCGCCGAGGGGGAGTTCCCCCTCACCGCGTCAGCTGCGCTGGAGAACGCCCCGACGTGGCTTCCGCGCGAGCGGCTGGCGCTCCGCCGAGATGAGCGCGCCGAGGAGGATCGCGACCCCGACGACGATGAACGTATCGGCGAGGTTGAAGGCGGGCCAGTACCGGAGGTCGAGGAAGTCGGTGACATGGCCGAGGCGGAGGCGGTCGACGAGGTTTCCCGCGCTCCCGCCGATCAGGAAACCGAGCGCGACCGGGAGCACCGGGTGGCCTGCGCCCGAGCGCGCGAAGTAGCCGACCATCCACGCGACCGCGAGCGCGGTCAGGACGGTCACCACCGACGCCCACGTCGAGAAGAGGCCGAAGGCGATTCCCGAGTTCCGGACGTGGTGGATCGAGAACGGGCCGACGATGTCGACCGACTCCCCGAACGCGAGGCGGCTCACGACGATCTGCTTCGTCAGCTGGTCGGCGAAGAGGGCTGCGAGCGCGACCGCGACGAGCGCCGCCCAGTGGAACGGGCGGGCGGACAGCGAGCGCTCGGCGAAGGAAATCGGAACGCGCCCGTCCGTCGCGGACCCGACGCGAACGTCGATCACCCTCGGTGCCGGCTGTGTCAGGCCCTCTCTTCGAGGCGCTTGCAGTCGATGCACTTCGTCGCGTACGGCATCGCCTCGAGGCGCGCCTCCGCGATCGGGTTGCCGCAGCGGGCGCACGTTCCGAACGATCCCTCCTCGATCCGCTTCAGCGCCTCGTCGATGGCCGCGAGGACGTGCCCTGAGTTCCCCTCGAGCGAGTAGTCCATCTCACGGTTGAACGTGATCGTCGCGGCGTCGCCGAGATGGTTGTCGAATGTCTCCTCCTCCTCGCCCTCGGTGAGCGTGCCGGGGTTGTCGTCGTGGAGGCGCCGAAGCGCGTGCTCGACGCGGGCTCGCTCGTCGAGGAGAAGTGTGCGGAACCGGTCGGTGTCGACGTTCGCCACCGAGCCAGTATATCCCCCTCCTCCGTGCCCTCCCGGCGCTCACGCCGCCTGGCCGGGCGCCTGCCGGCCGGCGGTCTCGGCCTCGAGCCGGTCGATCGCCGCGAGGAGGAACGCCCGATAGCCCGCCCGTCCGTCCGCCTCGAGGGCCTTCAGCCGGCGGACGTCGGTCCGCACGCGCTCGCGCTCCGCCTCGGCGGCCGCGACGATGTCGCGGGCCCGAAGGCGGGCCTCCTGGACGATCGTATCCGCCTCCTTCCCGGCCTGGGCGCGGAGCGCGTCGGCGGCGCGCTCGGCCGAGACGAGGCTGTTTCGGAGCAGGACGTCGAGCTCCTTGTAGCGCGCCACCTCGGCCTCAAGGCGCTCGAGCTCGTCGCGGAGGTCGGCACGGTCGCGCCACACGTCCTCGTAGCTTGCGACCACGTCTGCGAGCAGCCGTTCGACGGCGTTGCGAGCGTACCCCAGGGGCCGGCGCGGAAGCTCGACGTGGCGAATCTCTACGGGCGTCAGGGCCACCCGTAGGGCTTCAACGGAAGAGCTCGATCCCCTCCTGGACGACCCGGTTCGCGATGATCAGGACGATGATCGCGATGATCGGCGAGAGGTCGAGACCGAGCCCCCCGAAGGAGACCTGCGGCAAGAAGCGCCGAAAGACTCGCAGGTAGGGCTCGACGACGTCGTACAGGAACCGCTGGATCCGGTTCAGCCACAGGTTGTAGGGAAGTGGCACCCACGACGTGATGATGTAGAGGAAGATGAGCGCGAGGTAGACGAGGAAGAGGGTGTTGACGAAGCTCTGCGCCGTGTCGATCGAATCCGCCAACGGCATCGCGGGAAACCTACTTCTCGCAGCGGCGGGAGACCACGCGACGCGCGCCGCGCGCCCGCCCTAGGACTGGTTGAAGAAGCCGCGCTCGATGAGCCGCGCGCGCTCCTCCGCCGAGACCTCGACGTTTCGCGGGGTCAGGAGGAAGACCTTGTCGGCGATGCGCTGCATACCGCCGTTCAGGGCGTACGTCAGACCGCTCGAGAAGTCGATCAAGCGCTTCGAGAGCTCGCTGTCCGTTCCCTGGAGGTTGAGAATCACCGGGACCGCTTCCTTGAACTTGTCGGCGATGGACTGGGCGTCGTTGAAGCTTCGCGGCACGACGAGGTGAACCTTCACGGACGCCGAGGCGACCGCCTCGAGCGGGACGCGGCGGCTCCGCGGCGGCCGAAGCACGGCGGTTGGCTGGGCATCGTCCGGCTCCGACCAGTCCTCGAACTCGGAGCCGCGGCGGCGCCCCGCGTGGAGTCGCCGCACGTTCGGGCGCTCGCCGTAGCCGCGGTCGAGTTCCTCCTCGGCGTCGAAGGCCTCGTCGTCCCAGTACTCGTCCTCCTCGACGATCCCGAAGTAGACGAGCGCACGGTTCCAGACCTCTGCCACGCCCATGCCGGCGGGGATGTTAACGCTCGAACAGGAGGGACCCGATCCGGACGAGGGTGGCGCCCTCCTCGACCGCGACCCGATAGTCCTGCGAGGTGCCCATCGAGAGCTCGGCGAGTCCTCGCGCGTCCGCCAGTTCCCGCAGGCGCCGGAAGTACGGTCGGGACGCCTCCGGATCATCGGTGAGCGGCGGCATCGTCATGAGGCCGTGCACGTGGACGCCGAGCGCGCGGGTCTCGGCGAGGAAGCCGTCCAGCTCCTCCTCGGCGATACCCGACTTCGTCTGCTCGCCGGAGAGGTTCACCTCGACCAGGGCCGGCGCCGTGAGGCGCCTGGCCGCCGAGAGCGAGCCGAGCGAGTGCACGAGGTCGCAAAGCGCCGAGACGTCGCGCGCCTTCCGCGACTGGAGGTGGCCGATGAAATGCCAGCGGAACGCGTCCCCGTAGCGGGTCCGTTTCGCGGCGAGATCCTGGAGGCCGTTCTCGCCGACGACCTGGACGCCCGCCTCCGCGAGCGCCCCCATCTCGGCGAGCGAGACGTACTTCGTCGCGACGACGATCTCGACGTCCGGACCGGTTTCCGCACGAATGCGCGCGAGGTTCGCCCGGATTTGGTCAGCGGATAACGGCAACGACTCCCTGCCGCCCGGTCCGCCCGCGGTCCCGCCGGTGCGAGAAGAAGAGGTCTGCCTCGCACGCGGTGCACCGGCGGATCTGCTCGATCGTCCTGACACCCGCCGCTCGAAGCGCCCGCGCCGTCGCCTCCGGAAGGTCGAGGTTTCTCCCCCGCAGGACGGCGGCGCCGAAGCGCTCGCGGTACGCGCCTCTCACCTCGTCGCCCACCTCGTAGCAGCACGGCCCGATCGCCGGCCCGATCGCCGCCGCGATGCCATCCAAGTAACAGTCTGTTACTTTCTCCGACCCGCCGTCGCGAAGTCCGGCGACGCCGTTCTCGACGATTCCGGCGAGGAGGCCTCGCCACCCGACGTGGAGGACGGCGAGCCGGCGCGGCGCCTTCGCGCGCGCGAGCGCGACGGGAACGCAATCGGCGGTCACGAGGAGCATCGGCTGTCCTGGCCGGTCGGTCCAGAGCCCGTCGCACGGCTCGTACGGCGTCCCGGGCGCGAGGACGCCGAGCGGCACCGCCTCCGTGACGCGAGCCCCGTGCACCTGGAGCGCCATCGTCGCGATCTCGCCGTCGACCCCGAACGCCTCGCAGACGCGTCGCCGATTCACCATCACGCGATCCGGCTCGTCCGCGGTGACGATGCCGAGATTGAGCGAGCGGTACGGCCCCTCGCTGACGCCACCGAGCCGCGTCGAGAACGCGACCGCGTACCCGGCCGGCGCGCTCTCCCAGCGGAAGAGCCTCATCCGCCGACGAGCTCGACCATGATCCGCGTCGACTCATCGAACGCGCTTCCCATGAGCTCGTCGAACTCATCCCGGAAGACGACGATGAGGCCGAAGATGGCGAGCATCCCGTACTGGTCGAGTCCGCTCCAGCGCGCGTACGTCGCCTCGCCCATGAACGCACCGACGACGCGGGATCCGTCGAGCGGCGGGATCGGGATCAGGTTGAAGATCCCGAGGACGAGGTTCACCTGGTAGGCGAGGACGCAGACGCGGAACGCGTCGCCGTCGATGTCGGCGTGGACGAGGACGCCGACGAACGCGAGCGCGATCAGGAAGTTGACGATGGGGCCGGCGACCGCGACGAGCGCCATCTGCTGCTGCGGGCGCCGGAAGTAGAGCGGGTCGACGAGCACGGGCTTCGCCCAGCCGAAGACGAAGCTCGAGAGGAAGTACGTGATGCCGAACATCGCGGTGCCGAGCGGGTCGAGGTGGGCGATCGGGTTCAGCGTCAGGCGCCCTTCTTCCCGCGGCGTCGGGTCACCCATTCGCGTCGCCGCGTAGGCGTGCGCGAGCTCGTGGAGCGTCATGCTTGCGAGCAGGATCGGAAGCAGGTAGACGAAGAGCTCGAGGTCGTTCACGCGACGTTCAGAAGCTCGCGCGCGGCGTCGAGCTCCGCCGCCCGGCCGTCCAGCTCCCCGTTCAGCTTGCGTCGCAGGAGCTCGTCGAGGATCTCGCCGACTCGTGGCGACTCGCCGATGCCGAGGCGGGCGAGATCGCCCCCCGAGATCTCGAGGCGGACGCCTCGGAGCTCCTCGAAGTAACGAACGAGCCGCTCGCGCGTCGAGCCACGCGCGAG
>JALZGN010000054.1 GCA_030861005.1 Actinomycetota bacterium | reverse complement strand
GGGCTTGCGCACGCGGCGCACCGGCACGAGCGTGTCGGTCCTCGGCGTCGACGGCAACGGCTTCGCCGCCGACGGCGAGCGCCGCCCGGCGAACCTCGAGGACGTGTTCGTCCTGCTCACCGGCGAGGAGATCGCGTGAGCGCCGAGTCGCGCCCGGCGCCCGCGCGCCGCCTGGGACGGCTCGAGCGGCCGGCGCTCGCCGGCGTGCTCGTGCGCGAGATCATCAACTTCTCGTCGTTCTGGCGCTCGTCGACGTTCTCCTCGACGGTCGAGCCGACGATCTACCTGCTCGCGTTCGGGTTCGGCTTCGGCTCGCTCGTCTCGAGCGTCGCGGGCTACGACTACGTCGAGTTCGTCGGGACCGGGACGGTCGCCACCGCCGTGCTCTTCGCGTCGGTCTTCCCGGCCATGTTCGGCACGTTCGTCAAGTACCAGTTCCAGCGCACGTACGACGCGATCCTCGCTGCGCCGGTCGACACGGAGGAGCTCGTGACGGCGGAGGCGCTCTGGATCGCGACGCGCGCCGGCGTCTACGGCTGCGTCCCGCTGCTCGTGGCTCTCGCGTTCGGGCTCGACCCCGCGGGGGGATGCTCACCGTGCCTGGGATCGCTTTCATCGCTGGGTTCGGCTGGGCGTGCTTCGGGATCGCCGTCGCCGGCTTCGCCAAGTCGTTCGAGAACTTCAACTACGTCGTCAGCGCGGTGCTCACGCCGCTCTTCCTCGTCGCGGGAACCTTCTTCCCGTTGGACAATCTGCCGGAATGGGCTCAGATCGCAAGCGCTCTCAACCCGCTGCACCACTGCGTCGAGCTCGTTCGCCACGCTGCCTTCGGCTCGGACGGCTGGACCGATGCGGCCCGCCTCGGTGCGCTCGTCGCCTTCGGCGTGCTCATGTGGCGGATCGCGATTCACGCGATGACGCGGAAGCTGATCGACTAGCGACGCGCGTTGCCGGGCGCCGCGATCGCGCCGGCGCTCGGCGTAGCGGTCGTGGACCGGTTCCGTTGAGGCGTCCGCGTCCTCAGTACACGGCGACGCTCGTAACTTTCGAGGGCCCGGGAGTGGTAGACTGGATTCAACTTCTGGCGAGGTTCCTCGCCCATCGAGCGGGATGCTGTAGCGGGTTCGGCCCGTAGGACGGCTCGGCCAGGAGCATTGACACGAAGGAGGCCACGGATGGCCACCATTACTCCCTCGACGGAACCTCAGGCCGACCTCAGGCTCGCGAACAAAGACCCGGAAGTGACGCGTTCAGGGTCGGGCGATCGGTTTACGGTGAAGTTCACGATGGAGGGCGTCGCCCTCCTCGAATTGCAGAACGTGCTCGAGCCGCGCTTGGCCGCGGTGGGCGTGGAGCGAATCAGCCGCTTCGGGATGACGATCTCGCTCCACGGTGTCGAGGCGGGTCGCGAGGGCGAGGTGTTCCACGAACTCGAGACGGCGATCGAGGACGTCAACAGGCTTCGAAAAAGCGCGCGCGGCGAGCGAGAGCGCTCGCGCGCGGCCGCCGAAGCCGCCGACGCTCTCGTCGTGGGCCGGCTCGAAACGGTCAGGCACGGCTTCCACGCGGCTCGGGAATCGGGCGTCAACACCGACGCGACGGGTTCGGAGGACGGCGCGACTGGGGCGTCAAAGCCGTGAGCCTCGAAGCCACCGGGGTCGTGACCAGCGATGACTGACGAGAAACAAGACCATGAGCGCGCTGACCGAGATCGGGAGCGGTCGGAAGAGGCCCATTGGCAGGTGGCGGAGGCTGGGGCAGAAAAGGAAGAGCAACGGCTGGCGGAAACCGCTCGCCAGTCCGGCAAGCAGCACAAGGAGTGGGAAAACGAGGGCGGGGCGCTCGGTCGAGACCCCTAGCTGTAGTTCCTGAGCACGTTCGTTCGTCCGGGGCGCCCTTGAAGGCTGCGAGCTGGCAAGCACCCCAGTCCGCGGCCAACCTGCGAGACTGGCGCGGGAGAGCATGAAGCGCCTGATCGTCGTCCTCGCGGCGACCCTCGCGGTCGTCCCGTTCGCAGCCCCCGTATCGGCCGCGCCGCCCGGTCCCGAGACGATCGTGCTCGACTTCCCCGATGCGTTCGACGACACGCAGGCGTTCTTCGCCACGGGGGCGTTCACCGACACTGGCTCCTGGCAATACGTGAGCCGCACGAGTACGGAGATCCCGTGTTCGGCCGACGCTCCTCCCGAGACGTTCTGCGCGAGGCACGCGTGGACGATCGAGCTCGACGGAGCGAACGGGACGATCAGCATTGAGCTGCGGTTCACGTCGATGACAACGCTGTTCCTGTGCGTCCGGCGCGGCGTCTGGCGGATCTCGGGCGGTACCGGTGCGTACTCGGACCTGCACGGCGTTGGCCGGGTGACGGGCTGTCTCGACCGGTTCGACACCGGTGCGTTCGAGCTCACCGGCTTCGTCGTCTGAACCGACTGGGCCTCCCTCGCCTCGGTCCCGGAGTCCCATCGCGTTCCCCGCTGCGGCGCAGCCGTGAACGCGAGCTGCGGCTTGAGGACAGTTGCGATGAGTTTCCCGGTCCCCGCGGGTCTCATTTTTTGATCCCGGTAGCGTCCGATCCGACGATGGATCGGCTCGCGCGGGAGCGCTCGAGTCCCAGGGAGGGAGATGAGATGCCTGAACACAAGGTCGGAACCCGCGAGCAATGGCAGGCGGCCCGGGACGAGCTCGCGAAGCTCGAGGCCGAGCAGGCGGAGCGAAACGAGGAGATCACGAGAAAGCGTCGCGATCTGCCCTGGGTCCCGGTCGAGAAGGAGTACGAGTTCGACACCGAGGAGGGCAAGAAGACCCTTGCCGAGCTCTTCGACGGGCGCTCGCAGCTGCTCGCCTACAACATCATGTTCGGCCCCGACTACACGCTCGGCGCCTGCCCCGGCTGCACCAACCTGGGCGACGGGCTCGACGGCTCGCTCGTCCACCTGAACCACCGCGACGTGACGCTCGTCTGCTTCTCGCGGGCGCCGATCGAGCGGCTGACCGCCTACAAGCGGCGGATGGGCTGGCAATTCCCCTACGTCTCCACCTACAACACCGACTTCGCCTTCGACTTCGGCCTCGCGCTGACCGAGGAGCAGGCGCAGCAGATTCCCGAGGTCAAGGAGATGATCGACAACCCGCCCGACTGGCTCCAGGAGTGGTCACGCCAAGTCGGGGCCGAGCTCACGGACGGGCTGCGTGAGAGCCCGAGCTGGATCGCCTTCGCGCGCGAGAACGGGACCGTCTACCACACCTACACGGTGATGGCGCCCGACCCGTTCGTCGCGCCGTACTACAGCTTCTTGCTCGAGCGAACGCCGAAGGCCCAACCCGACGCGCCCCGCACTTGGCGGAAGGACGAGTACCCGGACTGAGTCGGAGCGGTCAGTACTCGTGCTACGCCGCGGCACGGACGTCCTGAGCGCCACGTGGCAGCTGCTCGACCGGACGCCGCAGCGGCGCGGCGCCGGCCCCGAGGGCTGGCCCCGCCGACACGACGAATACGAATGACTGAGAGGAGCACCATGAACCTTCCCCCGGCCGTCTCCCCGACAGAGTGGCAAGCAGCGCGGGAGGCGCTCCTCGTCAAGGAAAAAGAAGCCACCCGGGCACGCGACGCCCTCGCCGCCGAGCGTCGCAGGCTGCCCATGGTCCGGATCGAGAAGGAGTACGTCTTCGACGGTCTGGACGGCAAGGCCACGTTGCTCGACCTCTTCGAGAGGCGCAGGCAGCTACTCCTCTACCACTTCATGTTCGGTCCGAACCAGGACGCAGGCTGCGACGGCTGCTCGATGTTCGTCGACCAGATCGGCCACGTCGCCCACCTGCACGCGCGCGAGGTGTCCTTCGCGCTTGTGTCCCGCTCCCCGCTCGCGAAGATCACCGAGTACAGGGAACGCATGGGCTGGACGATCCCTTGGTACTCCTCGTTCGAGAGCGACTTCAACGTCGGACGTCTACCAGGACGGCGAGACGTTCGGCCTCAGCGTCTTCCTTCGCGATGGCGACCGCATCTTTCACACCTACTTCACGACGGCGCGCGGCGTCGAGGCACTCGGCAGCGTGTGGACCTTTCTCGACCTGACGCCGCTCGGCCGTCAGGAGAACTGGGAGGACTCACCCGCCGGGTACCCGCAGACCAAGCCTTACGAGTGGTGGCGCCGCCACGACGAATACGAGGACGCCTGAATGCCTTCGTGTCTTGAAGATGCGAACCACCTTGGTTGTCTGCTCGAGCTAGCTTGATGCCCCGTCGACTCCGCGCAGAGGGATCGAGGTGGCAGAAACCGCTAGTCCGGCCATCCTCCGCGAGACTGCAGCGCCGGTACGAGCGACTAGGCCGGCGAGTGCGAGGAGCAGCACGGCGAGAAAGATGAGGCCCAGGTAGAACCGCTTCTTCATCGTCGTCCCTCACGCGTTCGCCGCGAGAGGCTCGGCGGTTCGGGCATACGTCGCTCCGTAGCCAAGGAGCCGGCCGAGGCGCCGAGGGATAGGCCAAGCCGCTGCACGAACGCCGGCGGGAACGGAGCCGCACTACGTCGAAGTGGGCGCCGGCGATGACCGCCAGGCGCAACGCGTTGGGCATGCGCTTGCATTCGTCTTCCCGTCGGCTGCGAGGGCGAACATCGCCTCGAGGAGCTGCTCGAACTGGAGCGCCGGCCGCACCTCGCGGCGGAAGCGCGCCTCGACCGCCCCGGCGTTCCAAAAGCGGTGGGACGTTCCAGCCGGGATCGTGATCGCGTCGCCTGGGTGGGCGACGATTTCTTCGGCGCCGACCTTGAGACCGAGGGTGCCCGAGCAGGATGGAGTCCCACGCCCCGCCCGGCGGAATTCAGGTGACCGAGCGAACGTATCGCCGGCTCAAGGGCGGCTTCGTCCTCGAGCGGCGCACGGGAGTCGTCGTCAAGGGCAAGGGCGAGATGACGACCTACGTTCTCCTCGGGGAGCGGGCGGAGCCCTCGGTCGCCCGGACGCGGTACGTGCCGGCCAGCTCCCGGTAACGCGGCGTGTGCGCGCTAGGTTCCGGCGGTGCACGCCGACGATGGCTACTTCGACGAGCGCGTCGCCGCGAGGTACGACGAATCCGCTGCCGAGATGTTCGACCCGGCGGTCGTCGACCCGGTCGTCGATTTCCTCGTCGAGCTGGCCGGGAGCGGACACGCGCTCGAGCTCGGGATCGGAACGGGCCGAATCGCGCTCCCGCTCGCGCGGCGGGGCGTGCCGGTGCACGGGATCGAGTTGTCGAGGGCGATGGTCGCGAGGCTGCGCGCGAAGCCAGGCGGCGAACAAATCGGCGTGACGATCGGAGACTTTGCGACGACGACCGTGGAGGGGGCGTTCTCCGTCGCATACCTGGTCTTCAACACGATCATGAACCTGACGACGCAATCGGCGCAGGTCGCGTGCTTCCGCAACGTCGCGGCGCACCTCGAGCCCGGCGGCTGCTTCGTGATCGAGGTTGGCGTTCCCGAGCTTCAGCGGCTCCCGCGCGGCGAGACCATCCGCGCCTTCCACGTGAGCGAGACCAGATGGGCGTTCGACGAGTACGACGTCGCGACCCAAGCGCTCACGTCTCATCACTTCGAGATCGTCGACCGAAGAGTCGAGCGCGTTTCGATTCCCTTCCGGTACGCCTGGCCCTCCGAGCTCGACCTGATGGCACAGCTTGCCGGGCTGAGGCTGCGCGACCGCTGGAGCGGGTGGAAGCGGGAGCCGTTCACGAGCGACAGCCGCAAGCACGTCTCGGTCTGGGAGAAGCCGGCGGCTATGCCTTGAGCGGCTCCTGTCTACGCACTACTAACGCGAGACTCACGTCTCAAACCGCGTCGCCGTTCGCTCTCAAAATCATCTTGTTCGCTGCATCAGAAGCGAGCAGACCCTCGGGAGGTGGCGTGAACCGAGACCTTGCAGGTAGTTTGTCGCGGGTTCGCCAGTGAATTCGCCAGTGCCCGCTGGGGATCATTCAGGTGCCTGCGCATTCAGCGGCACCTCGTGGGACGACGAGCACCGGACAGCGTGCGACGCCGACCAAGCTGTTCGAAACGCTTCCAAGGAAGGCGGCCTTGAAGGCTCCGCGACCTCGCGAGCCGACGACGACCAATTCGGCTCGTTCGTCCTCGGCGAGATCTGCGAGCCGCTCTGCCGGACTCCCGATGATCGTCTGAAGCTCGGCGTCGGGTAGCCCTTCCTCGATTACGACGCGCTCGAGCATCGCCTCGGCGGCTTCGACGTCGACGTCCGTACGCCTCACGGTCATCGACGGCAAGGATCCGACCGGACGCGCCATCGGAGCGTAGGCCAGGGTCGGGACGACGGGATCCTGAAGCGCCGCGACGAAGCGCCGCGACGACATTGCCGACGATGAGTCTCGCGCCGAGTCGGCGTGCCAAGTCGGCAGCGACGCGTAACGCAAGCCGCGAATCTGGCGAGCCGTCGACGCCGCAGATGATGGGTCTCTCCACGTTGTCTCCCTTTCTTCCGGTGACAACGCCAGCGTGGTCGCTCGGGGAGAGAGGCACCCTCGGTCGACGGCCTCATTCGAGGCGCCTCTGCTCTCCATCTCAGTCGGCGAAATAGGTGTTGTAGCGGGCGAAAGTGGGAGCTCGCCCCGATAGACGGGCACGGGCTCGCCGGGCAACCTCAAAGGAGATGACGAGGCGACATTTTCACAACCTCGAGGCAGTCCGAACAGCTGGCGAGGCGCCGAATGCCGAGACCGCCTTCTTCCTAGCCGCTTTCACATTCGGGCTCGCAATGCTCTCGCTCTTTGCCGTAGTCGCCATTGCTGGCTTCGTCGAGGTCCTCGACATCCTCCCGTTCTTCGCGCTTCCGCTTGTCTTGTTTGCCGCCTCAGCACTCGTCGTACGTCGCTGGCTAATGGTCGAGGACGAAAGGACCGGCGTTCGGGAAGCCGTCCATCGCTCGTCGAGGCGGCAGCGGCCGAAGCCGGCAGGCCTGGACGACATCGGCTTGCAAGGCGGCACGCGCTGAAGTCGGCGGCCGCTCGAAGATGACACGCGCTGCCCTCAACGGCTTGGAGGTCGCGCGCGGCAATGGAGCCGAGAGTAGGACGCGGTGGAACGTGTCGCGATCGTTGCGCGCTTGAAGAACGGGGCCGCGACCCGCGCCAGCGAGCTGATCGCCGAGGGGCCGCCCTTCGACCCTGCCGAAACCGGCATGGTCCGCCACAGCGTCTACCTCTCCGCAGACGAAGTGGTCTTTGTGTTCGAGGGCCACCAAGTCGAGTGGATCGTCGACGACCTGATCGACGGGCCGTTCCATCCGAGAATCTGGAGAGCGCTCGCGCGGTGGCGCGAGGTCGTCGACGGATCGCCGCGGATCGCCCGCGAGCGGTTCGGGTGGGAACTCGATGACGCGGAGCCCGCCGCGGCGGAGGCGGTCGCGGACTGATCGTCGTCGGCGTGGATGATTCGGCTGAAGCGAGAGAAGCGCTCCGCTTTGCGCTCGAGGAGGCGCGACTACGCCAAGTACCGATGCGTGCGGTTCACACCTGGCAGTTCGGCTACCTCGGCGCTCGGGGTGTCGACGGCTCCCTTCCGGTCGTCGGCGGTGAAGCAGCGCGTGGAGGCTCTGGTGTTCGAGGAGCGCTCGGACGAGGCTCTCGCGCTTCGGCGAATCCCTCCGCCAGCGGAAACAGCAGTTCCTCCTCCTCGCGGAAGTGGCGCACCGTTTCCGCAGCGAAGAAACCCAGAAAGGCGACGGCCGTCGCCC